>CAZNVI010000039.1:0-8560 GCA_964576705.1 uncultured Gammaproteobacteria bacterium
ATTTTCCATATACAGTCGGTAATTATACAATATTCATCCTATATTGTTAAATTTTCGTATTGTCTATAGTCTTAGGAGTTGATATACTGACTGTAGAAACTATATGGATGATATTTTTTGCAAAGTCATTCGAGAAGAGATTCCGAGTCACACTATTCATGAGACTGAAGAGACGCTTGCGTTTTTAGACGTGACTCCATCAAGTCCGGGACACACCTTAGTGATTCGTAAGAAACATGGAAAAAATATTTCAGAATATAGTCAAGAAGAGCTAGGTATCTTGATGGAAAGCGTTAAAGTAGTTGCCCAAAAACTAGAAGAATCTTTAAATCCTGATTCGATCACGATTGGTATTAATCATAAAGAAAAAAAAGGTGTCCCGCATCTACATATTCATCTTATCCCCAGATGGGAGAATGATGGGGGTCATGCCCTACAGGGAGTAGTTAATAATAAGCCGAAAGAAAGCTTGGAAGTCTTGGCAAAGAAGATAAATCAGGTTCAAGCTTGATCACCCCTGTTTAATTCTAATTGCATATCTTGCAGTGTCTCATATCCGTTTCTGACTTTATCATAATTAGGTTTAGAAGTAGGAAAATCTTTTAAAAACCTTATTCCGGCTTGGATTACTCTTTCTGTATGATTACGTGCCAGCCAGTCAGCGACTATTTGAGCATCATTTCCATAAACTGGCTTAGGCAATTTTCCTATAGTTTGAAGTCTTAAAATAGGGAGAAAGTTATCTAATGCATCTAAGCATTCACTATCTACTGTTTTAGGATCCGGAGGACTAGCAGATAGGTTATCATATGCCGTAAGCAAAGCTTGATCAGATTCATCAGGATAAATAGGCTCCTTTGACCCTGTATTTATGACTCTTTCGATCCGTAGTAAACTCAAAGGTGTAATTTGTGGAAATTGTATACGCTCGCCTTCAATAAATATCGGAATAGGGACACGTGGTACTACTGGTTCCTTTGAGACAGGCTTTCTTCTCCTGTTTTTACGGCGTGGAAGAGGGGAGTCTATGTCGACTCGGGTTTCAATTGGCACAGGCATATACGTGTGATTTAAATCACACTAAGTATAACCAAGAGGCGAAGTCAAATCAATAGATGTTTAAATTTATTACGCTTTTCTTAAATTTTAATCACAATGACAGTTGGCGTTTGCGGTAAATGAGATTTTGGGGTAAAATAGACACTTACAGGTTCAGAGGTTCACGGGTTCAGAGATTCAAAGTTATAAACTTTGCACCTTTGTCTCTTTGTATCTTTGCATCTTCCGAAGGGGGTGTTTTTATTTATGGTTTATGTTAAAAAATCAGTCGGACAGTCAGATGATCAACTCATAAAGACTTTTTCCCGTTTAGTTATGGAAGAAAATATCGTCCAGGAGTATAAAGATAGACGTTTTCATCTTAATAAGCAAGAAAAGAAAAAATTGGCACAGCAACATTTGAGACGGTTGAAACAACGAAGAACACAATAGCGGTTAATTACGCTTCTATGATAAGTTTCATCTCTTTTATAAAAGAAGGGTAGGATGAAGTTGTTTTAAAGACCAAAAATCAAAAATCAAATCTCAAAAATACAAATAAAAAGTAAAAAATTTTGCATTTTAAATTGTAACTTTGAATTTTACATTTTGAATTTTTAATTCACAATCAGGCATCACTCTAGCTTTGTTAACAAGATACATATTTGTGTATATATGACCAACACTAAAGTATTAATATACGTCGAGAGCAGGTATAAAGTAAACCGAAAGAGAATAAAAAAAGCGATCCACAATGTGCTTACCGCAACTAGTGTAACAAGTCCAGTTGAGATTTCTGTAGCTGTCGTAGGGGATCGGAAGATGAAGTCTTTAAATAAAAAGTACAGGAACCTTGATAAAACTACTAATGTATTATCATTCCCTCAGGCTGAGGGGCAAGCAATCAAGGCGCCTGATGGAGCATCTAGGCTTGGGGATATAGTATTGTCGTACCCTGAAGTCATTAGAGAATCAGCTCGCGATGAGATGCTGGTAGATGATAAGGTGGATTCGTTAGTTGAACATTCCATGAAGCACTTGTTAGGAATACACCACACGTGAATAAGCAAATAATCAAATAATCCAATAGACAAATCAGTCAAGAATAAAAAACAGTTTAGCCTCCCCGAATCTCGTTTATTTGTAATATTTGTATATTTGTTTATTTATATTGTATATCCTTCGATTAACTCAGGACCTTTGTGACCCTGAGCTTGCCGAATGGGTTTGTTTATTGGTAGTATTACTCTATGGTTTTTTATCTCAAATACAGACCTCAGAAAATTGACGATTTAGATAGCGAATCAGTGCGTAGTGCATTATATTCTGTGTTATCCCTCCCTTATATACCTCACGCTTTTCTTTTCACAGGACCTAAGGGACTTGGAAAAACATCTGCTGCGAGGATTTTGGCGAAAGCAGTTAATTGTCTAAAAGTATCACGGGTATCACAGGTATCACAGGTACCACGGGAAAAAGGGCTAGAAAAATCTCGTGATACTCATGGTACACGTGCTACTAGTGGTGCATCTACCATCGAGCCTTGTAATAAGTGTGAACAATGCATTTCGATCACAAATGGAACTAATTTAGATATTCTTGAGATCGATGCCGCATCAAACCGTGGAATTGATGAAATCAGAGATTTGCGGGAAAAGATAAAGTTGTCACCCGTGTCAGCCCGGAAAAAAGTGTACATCATCGATGAGGTGCATATGCTCACAACCGAAGCGTTTAACGCGCTTTTGAAAACTCTTGAGGAACCACCAGCACACGCGATGTTCATTTTATGCACCACAGAGCTTGAGAAAGTACCATCCACCATTCAGTCGCGTTGTTTCCAGATCAAATTCATACAGGCCACGACGGATGATATCACACGTTCTTTCAGAAGAATTATAGAAGGCGAAAATATAAAAATCACAGATGAAGCTATTAGAGAAATCACAGCTTTAGCAGATGGTGGTTTTCGGGATGCACATAAAATACTCGAAGAACTTGTCGCGATGAACGATGGAGATGTAACAGAAGAGTTGGTTGAGAAAAAATATCTAGTAGTAAGCAGTAAGAATCAAGTAGTAAGCATGATACAGAGTTTCGAAAAGCGGGATGTACAGGCGGGATTGGATATCGCGCAAAAGGTAATAGAGCAAGGTATGGATATGAAACAGTTCATGATACAACTCACTGATACTGTTCATGGATTATTGCTGAAAAAAGCAGGCGTTGATAAAGGTGCAGGACACAAGGTGCATGGTACAAGTTTTGAGATAGCAGAACTTAGGGAACTGTTAGTTTTACTGAATAGAGCGTTTCTGGAGATGAAATATGCGGTAATACCGCAGTTACCTTTAGAACTGGCGATAATTGAATGGGGCGAAATGGCACATGGCAAATGGTTCAGGGCAAATGGTTCAGGGCAAACAAAAGACGCTGAAAAAACGACCAACGATCAAGGACTCGCCTCGCGACGAAGCGGGCCTAGGACCGACCGTGTCAGTCAAGAAATACCAGAGATGTCTAAGGAGGAAATTAAAACAGTGGCTATGGTTGGAAAAAATGATATTACGGTTGCAACTATGCGAAAAAAAGTGGGGGATTTAGCTCGTGTCAGGGTTCTTTATGGATCAGAGGCAGAAGTAAAATCTTCAAATAAGGGTTCTGCGAATAACAACTTCAGCCTTTTAAATGTATCTAATTCTGAAATAACTAAAGAGTGGTTAAATAATTTTTGGCAGGTTTATATATCTGAAATAAAACAGTATAATCATACTATTGCCGGAGTTTTGAGGAGTTGCCATATAAGTAAATTTGATAAAGAAACTTTAATAATAGAAACCGCTTATAAATTCCATAAAGAGAGATTAAATGATGGAAAAACAAGGGAAATTCTAGAGAGCGTTTGTAAAACACTAACAGGAAATACGATGAGAGTAGAAGTGATTTTGAAAGGTTCATAGGTTCAAGGTTCAGAGGTGCAAGTAATTACTTTGTACCTTGCAACTTGCATCTATGCACCTGATGAGAGGAGGTGTAATATTTAATATGTTTAATCCATTAGGACAATTAGGAGAACTTAAAAAAATGCGGGATCAGGCTATGCAGATTCAACGCCTTCTTTCTGCTAAAGAAATTACAGTCGAAAAAAAAGGTGTGCGGATAGTGGTGACTGGAGACCAGAAAATAAAAGAACTCACTACCGATAACGCGCGTGATAACGATATAAAAGATGCTGTAAACGAGGCTATTAAAAAATCTCAAGAAGTAGCTGCTAAAGAGCTTTCATCTATGAGTGGAGGCTTAGGAGGATTATTGGGAGGGATGAAATAGCTTTATGAAAATATTTTCAGGTAGTTCAAATACTGATTTGGCACAAAGCGTGGTTTCAGCTTTAGGTATATCACTTTCGCCGATTGAAGTTTTTATCTTTCCGGACGGCGAACGCAGAATTCAAATCCAAGATGAAGTCGTGGACGAAGATACTGTAGTCATTCAAAGCACAAATACTCCTGTCGACACAAATTACATGGAGTTATTTTTGATAATGGATGGTTTAAAAAGAAGCGGTGCGAGATCCTTAAAAGTTGTGATGCCGTATATGGGTTATCAGAGGCAAGATCATATTTTTAGAGATGGCGAAGCGGTTTCCTTGGACGTAATGGTAAAAATATTGGAATCTATGCATGTGGATCAAGTTATTACTTTTGACCCGCATACTATAAAACTTAGGGAATTTTTCCATAAAGAAATATCTGATCTTTCAGCTTTACCGATTTTTGTGAAAAACATAAAAGGTAGAAATTGGGAAGGAGCAGACACGGTTCTGGTCTCTCCGGATATGGGAGGTTTACGTCGTATCCAAATGATGTCTGATCTTTTAGGTAATATGGGGTGGATAGCGACAGTAAAAGATAGGGATTTGGACACAGGAAGCATTATTATAAATAAATTTGAAGGACCGCTTTCTGTATCTACGCTTAAGGGAAAAAGGGCATTAATCGTGGATGATATGATATCAAGTGGGAAAACGATAGTAGAATGTGCTAGCTTTCTTAAAACCCATGGTGTTTCAGAAGTTTGTGTCTTCGTAACTCATCCGATTTTTTCAAAAGACGCACCGAATCTTTTGCAGAATTCACAGGTAGATTCAGTCTTTGTTACTGATTCAGTATGGGTGCCTGAGGAAAAGAGATTTGAGAAATTAGAGATACTTTCGGTTGCAAGAATGATAGTTGAAGAGTTACAAAAATAAACAAATAATCAAATAACCCAATAAGCAAATCAATTAAATTGACCCTAAAATAATTCTGTTCCTTCATTGCATCATCTTATATTTTTTATTTGCATATTGATTTGTTTATTTGTATATTTGTTTATTGGTAAGTATTAGTATATGCGTATTCCCAAAGCTATTCAAAGTGTCATAGAGTCATTTGAGCGTTTGCCTGGAATTGGCCCTAAAAGTGCTGCTCGTTTGACCTTCTATCTTTTACACGTTCCCCAGCATGAGCTAGACCGTTTTTCTGATTCTGTACGAAATCTTAGAAACAGTACGAAAGTTTGCTCCAACTGTTTTATGGTAGACGAAACAGATCCATGTTCCATATGTAGCGATGCACAGCGCGATGATTCTACTATTTGTGTAGTAGAACAGCCGTTAGATGTCTTGGCATTGGAGAGATCGGGAAAATATAAAGGGGTTTATCATGTATTGCACGGTAAAATAGATCCTCTAAATAATATCGGACCGGATGAAATATTTATCAAGCAGTTGCTTGAGAGAGTCAAAGAGTCAGAGGCGCAAAGAGTCAAAGAGATTATTTTGGCTACTAATCCGACGATGGAAGGTGATGCGACGGCGATGTATATATCGAAACAGCTTAGGGCAAAGGACGAAGGCCTGCCTGCTGGCGAGGCAGGACTAAGGGTAACAAGAATAGGGAGGGGATTGCCCATAGGAGCGGATATAGAGTATGCTGATAGTGGTACTTTAGAACGCTCAATGGAAAGTAGATCTGATTTTTAAACAAAAAATATGTTCAATAAAGGTTTCAGTGCTGAAGAGATGCTTGAGGCTGGAGTAAGTAGTGTCAAGAAACAAGTAACAGCCCAAGTCAATGCTACAGGGAATGCTGTAAGCAGCCAACTAGGGAATACTCCTGTACCATCCACCCCTGAAAGTTTATCAACTCAATCCAGTACCTCTCAAAATACCACGAATCAGGATCAAGCGACAAATGATTTCGTAAAAGATTTATACGGCACATCAGACCAAGCCGCAAATCAAAATTCATCAGTCAATAATTCGGGTAATAACCAATCGCAAGCCGGACCGTTGACATTACAAGGGAAAAGTATAGACCAGCCGAAAACTCCGGAGGAGGTGGAGAAACTTGCTAAAGCGAGAAGAAGTTTAATGGAACAGCATATGACGACGTATTACAAGCCTACATTTGAGTCTCTCCCAAAGCAGGAGGAGGATGTGGCCGATAAGCTCGAAAGAGAAAAACAGGAAACAGAAGCAAAGAAGATGGAAGAATTGCAGATTGAGCAAAAGAAAAACGAAGTACCTATGGCTGTTAGAATGGGTGCTCAGAAAGCTGAAAAGTTCCGCGGAGCCGCAGGATAGGGTAATAAATTCGAAATTCTAAGCTCGAAATTCGAAATAAATCCTAATTCAATAAATAAAAAAAATTGTCATTTATATTTTGATATTGTTTAGTATTTCGGATTTTGGTATTAGGATTTGTTTATGTTAGAATGCAAGAATGCTTCGGATATATAATTCACTAACTCGTCAAATTGAAGAATTTAAATCTATAAATCCCTCCAGTGTTGGTGTTTATACTTGCGGACCGACAGTTTATTCATTTGCCCATATAGGCAATTTCAGGACTTATACCACGGCAGATATACTCGTAAGGGCTCTTAGACATAACGGGTTTGATATTAAATACATTATGAATTTGACTGATGTAGGGCATCTTACTGGGGATAATTTGGGAGATGCAGATACCGGTGAAGATAGAATGGAGAAATCTGCAAAAAAAGAAGGCAAAACTGCTTGGGAGGTTGCTGAGTTCTATACGAAAGCTTTCCTTGAAGATTTTAAATTATTGAATTTAACTGGACCTGAAGTTTTCGCAAAAGCTACAGATCATATCAAAGAACAAATTGAATTAGTGAAGATACTTGAAGATAAGGGTTTTACCTATGAGATATCAGACGGGATATATTTTAACACTGCTGCATTTCCAGACTACGGACAGCTTTCTGATCTGGATCAAATAAAGGAAGGTGCGCGGGTTGAAATAAATCCTGAGAAAAGATCACCTCGGGATTTTGCTTTGTGGAAGTTTTCATTTCCCCATGGAAGATCCTTCGACTCCGCTCAGGATGATGTTTCTTCGAAACGTCAAATGGAGTGGAATAGTCCGTGGGGTAAAGGATTTCCAGGTTGGCATATTGAGTGCTCGGCTATGGCGTTAAAATATTTAGGCGATGCGTTTGATGGTAAGACATTTTATGGCGAGCGAAGTCGAACCATCGATATCCATGCAGGCGGTATGGATCTTAAAGAAACACATCATCCGAATGAAATAGCCCAATCAGAAGCTGCTACAGGGAAAAAGTTCGTAAACTACTGGCTTCATAGTAGTTTTATGCTTGTCGCAAGCGAGAAGATGAGTAAGAGCAAAGGAAACATCTATAGAGTGTATGATCTGGAAAATAAAGGTTATGATCCCTTAGCTTTACGTTATTTATATCTGCAGACTCATTATCGGCAGGAGATGAATTTCACTTTTGCTTCACTTGATGGTGCGTTAAATGCATTGGGTCGGTTGCGTGAAGCTGTAACTTCATGGGATGGTATGGGACGGGGTGTTAAAGAGCTGGAAGATAAATTCACAGATGCGATAAATAACGATTTAAATATGCCTGAAGCCTTATCTGTCGTATGGGAATTGGTTAAGTTGGATGCATCGGTCTCTGATAAATTAGTAAGCTTACTTAAAATGGATGAAGTACTTGGTTTAGGGCTTAAAGACTGGAAGAATGAAAACTTGAAACTAACATTAGCGCAGCTTCCTTCAGATGTGCAGCAATTGATAAACGAACGTGAGGCATACAGACGAAATAAGCAGTATACCAAGGCAGATCATTTGAGAAATAAGATAGTAAAACTAGGTTATGAAATATTAGATACGAAGAACGGTGTAGAGATTAAGAGAGTTTAACCCGTATCTACCTCATGCTCTTACTTATTTTTAACATTTGTATTTTATACTCATAAACAGGGTAAGTTTCATTCAGGTCTCGGTTATGTTAATTGATTCTATCTGAGATAGTCCAAATATATCTGAATTTTTAATTCGGGCTTATCTGGCTTATTTTTGAGTTTAGTATTGATATATGAAGAAAATTTTTGTAGTTGATGATGAGAGAAGTATACTTGAAGCACTAGAATTTATGTTAATTGCGGAGGGCTATGATGTGAGGACTGCATCCAAGGGATCTGATC
>CAZNVI010000039.1:8660-10954 GCA_964576705.1 uncultured Gammaproteobacteria bacterium
TTTATGTTAATTGCGGAGGGCTATGATGTGAGGACTGCATCCAAGGGATCTGATCTATTGAAATTAAATCAGAATTTACCTGACGTTATTCTTTTAGATTTACTTTTATCCGGGGAAGACGGCAGGCAGATATGTAGAAAGCTAAAAGCTCGGGATATTACACGAAATATTCCAATCGTAATGATTTCAGCCCATCCAAATGCGTCAGTTTCTGTTAAAGAATGCGGGGCTGATGATTTCCTATCTAAGCCATTTGACATTAAAGATTTACTTTCAGTTATTAACAAATATTGTAATTCGACTTCAAATTAATTTATCCCCAATTTTATTGACAAGACACAAGTAATCTATGACAATTAATTCATGGAAGAGAATACAATGCTAGAGATTTTAAAAAAAATCTATGTTAAATTCCTAGATACATCGCAATTCTTACTTTTTTTCGTAGCAATTATTTTAATAATTTATATGTTCGTACTCCAGCCACACGAAGTAAGCGGATCATCGATGTACCCTACATTTCATGACAAGGAATGGCTAATTAGTTATTTGCTAGATGTACATATTAAAAATATAAGACCAGGAGATGTAGTCGTTTTTCATTCCCCGGTTGAAGAGGATAAATTATACATTAAAAGAGTAATAGGAGTCCCGGGAGACAGAATAAAGTTAGAAAGCGGTGCGGTTTATAGGAATGGGGAGAAATTAGATGAGAGTAAATACTTAAGCGAAGATGTGGCAACTTTCGGCGGATCATACGTTTCTGACGGAAATGAGATAACTGTAAGTGATGGGAATCTATTCGTAATGGGAGATAACCGTTCATTTAGCTCTGACTCAAGAGCTTGGGGTCTTTTGTCATATTCTAAGTTGATAGGCAGGTCTTTACTTCGTTTCTTGCCGGTAAGTAAACTGTCAGTTGTGGGACGAAATCCTTATAAATAAATTTTTCATTTATTTTTAGTGTCTGTTTACAGATAAAAAAGTTACTTGCAAATATTATGGATTACAATTAGACTTTATTTGTTATATGACAAATTCAAATGCTACTCTCATACTTAATACATCTCATCATGTAGAGCTTTCAAGCCAGGACCGGAATAAGAATATATTTATAGCCGGACTTCCATCGACAGGTGTCAGTACGTATGCCGCTGATCTCATTTTTCAGGATATACATAACGGAATCAAGACAATTGTACTTGATCCTTATGGTTATCTTTCAACGAAACTTCTTTCTGAAATGAACAGCGAGCAACTTGACAATACGGTTTATCTTGATATCGGCAATGCTGAATACCCTTTAGGATTAAATCTATTTCAGATAACAAAAGAAGACGACAAGCGGGAAGTAGCCAATGCTGTGATAGATCTGATATACGCGCTTTATGATCCGAATAGGACAGGTGTAATCGGACCTAGGTTTGATCACGCAGTGAGAAACGCCGTATTGACAGTATTGCATGATGAGCAGAGCAGTTTTATTGAGCTCGTTAAATGTCTTACTGACAAAACTTATGTCGATAAATTACTTCCGAAAATTTCTGATTTAACGATTAAGAATTATTGGACCAAGCAGATAGCAAATACAGCTGACTTTCATAAATCTGAAATCTTAGATTATATAGTATCTAAATTTGGAAGACTTGTGACTGATCCTAAGATAAGGAATATTGTCGGTCAAACTGAATCTTCTTTAAATTTTGATAGTCTGATATCTGATAAAAAAGTATTAATCCTTGACTTTAGTAAATTTATAAATGACAGTGAGGCTATGAAGATTACAAGTGAAATAGTTTTATTGAAACTTATCCAGTCGTTTCGGAGGCTAAGCAATGAATCAATATCGCTATTTGCCGATGAAATTGATTTATTTTCAAGCACTAAATTAACTGATTTACTAAGATTTAGCAGGAATTATCATTTAAATTTAACTTTAATCAGCCAACGTACAGCTGAACTTGCTGATGATTTGAAGAACGAGCTTTTACGTTCAGGCACGATCATAGCTTTCAGATTAAGCAGTAATGATGCGAAGATTTTAGCTCCTGAATTTCATAAAAACATTTCAGTTGACCATTTGAGTTTATTAAATAAATACCATTTTGTCATGAAGACCTTAAGATCAGGCAACGTGGTAGTATACGAAGAGATAAATAACGAAAAATCTGATTTTCAAGTTAAAAGTAAAAGCCCGACAGAGATAGAGAAATTGAAAATTGATAAAACGAAAACATACGGAAAACCTGTCGAATCAGTCGAAGAAGAGATCCGCAAGAGAATGATCTAATTCC
>CAZNVI010000040.1:0-10061 GCA_964576705.1 uncultured Gammaproteobacteria bacterium
GTGGCTGATAGTAAGTGTGCGTGTTATTTGCTATCATATAAATATGCTAGAAACACCTGTGAAACCTGTAAAAGAGCCTACGAAAGTACTTCTTGAGATAAAGACATCTCGTACCGGCGAAGAAACCCCTGAAGCGATGAAGCAATTCCTGCTTGGTTTGGTTAATTTAAAAAAGCCGATTATACCCTATCTTTGGTATCGGGGGGTTTCTTTCAGCGTTGAAGTAACTGTAATAGACCAACTTATATATTTTTATTTGGCCGTCGATCCTTCATACCAGGGGTTCGTGGAATCACAGTTGGCTTCGCAATATCCTAAGGCATTAATCAGTAAAGTACCGGATTATATGCCGAATATATTCACTAAAGTTGATACTTTAGCTATCGGACAGATGAAATTGGCGCATGGACATCTGT
This sequence comes from uncultured Gammaproteobacteria bacterium, assembly GCA_964576705.1. GTDB lineage: Bacteria > Patescibacteriota > Microgenomatia > Levybacterales > UBA12049 > CAYMDS01. Next base: position 417 of record CAZNVI010000040.1, read on the forward strand.
ATCCGTTACGTACTATCAAAGACTTTAAAGAGGTAGATCCACTTTCAAATTTACTTGGTGTGCTTTCGAAAGCTCAAGTAGGAGATATGATAACTGTCCAGTTCATGCTTCACCCGATAGGTAGCAGATGGCAAACGAAAGGCGAGATGTCAGCCAAGTCGTATACGGATTCCGAAGGAAAAGTAAAAAGCAATCCATATGCCGCAGAGATTACAGAAAAAATAGCTCAAGCAGGATATAAAACCGCCATAAGAATTGCTGTAAACAGCACTACGAAACTAAGGTCTGAACATTTAAGGCTCCAAATCGCCAACAGTTTCTCATCCTACAACAATCCTCTTAACTCATTAGTGCTTAGTAAGCCTATTTTATGGCAACCGAAGCGATTAATTGATGTAATGCTCTCAAGATCCAGAAAGTTTATGCCAAGAAATCAAATATTAAATGTTGATGAAATAGCCAGTCTTTATCATTATCCGACCGTGAAATTGTCTATGATTCATAATATATCGTGGCACAAGGTGATTCTTTCAGATCCGCCGGATAACCTCACTGTCGCAGAAAATCTAACAGAAGATGAGAAGAAAGATGTTAATTTTATGGCCAAGACAGAATACAAAAATAAAATGACCGTTTTTGGAATTAAGAAAAATGACAGACGGAGACATGTCTATATAGTCGGAAAGACAGGCTCAGGTAAATCGACACTTATCGCCAATATGGCGATCAATGATATGAGAAATAGAAGAGGATTCGCAATAGTCGATCCCCATGGAGATTTATGTGAAGTTTTACTCGATTACGTTCCGTCGTTTCGGATAAATGATGTCGTGTATCTTGATCCATCGGATCCAGATCGCGCATTCTCTCTAAATCCATTTGAGGTCACTAATGAAGCACAGAAGGAGCTGATTGTTTCAGGAATTTTAAGTATTTTTACGAAGGTGTGGGCTGGAGTTTGGTCTGCGAGGATGGAATATATTCTTAGAAACACGCTTTTAAGTGTAATAGAGATGCCAAATGCGACTATGCTTATGGTGCCTGAAATGCTATCGAATGCGAAGTTCAGATCGAAGGTAGTAGATAGAATTTCAGATCCGGTCTTACGCAGCTTCTGGACGAATGAATTTGATAACTATACTGATAGATTGCGGGCAGAAGCTGTGGCGCCTATCCAGAATAAAGTAGGACAATTCCTGGCAAGTACTAAGATAAGAAATATTCTGCAATCTCCCAAATCCACTATCGATATAAGTAAAATCATGGATGAAGGTAAGATTTTATTACTTAATTTATCTCAAGGAAAGCTAGGGGAGGATAATGCAGCTTTACTTGGTGCGATGATGATCACCAAGATTCAGCTAGCAGCGATGAACAGGGTATACCAAAAAGAAGAAGACAGAAAAGATTTTTATCTCTATGTAGATGAGTTCCAAAATTTCGCCACCTCAAGCTTTATAAAGATATTATCAGAAGCTCGAAAGTACCGCTTAAGTTTGATCCTGGCGAACCAATATATAGCTCAGATTGAAGAAGACATCCGCGCTGCCATATTCGGTAATGCAGGATCCATGCTTTCGTTTATAGTCGGTGCTACTGATGCATCGTATTTAGCTAAGGAGTTTACCGAAAGATTTAAGGAAGAAGACTTGCTAGCTCTTGGTAATTACCGTGCGATTATAAAACTCGCCATAGATAATGTAACTATGCCGCCTTTCTTATGTTATTCGTTACCGCTTCCACGCTCAGTAACCCAAGGAAGGGATAAGGTCCTTCGATCCTCGAGTGAAAGATACACAAAGCCCGTTGGTAACAGAGAAGAGCCTGAGGAGGAAGTTTAAAATTCAGAATTTAGAGTCCACAGTTAAATTATGAGTCTAGAATTGAATAAAAATGCCTCATTTAAACAACAATTTAAGAAACGATGCTTCGCTTTCTCTTTAGAAACACTTAGAGTAACTGAGAAATTACGAAATAATAGGAACGCTTGGCCATTAATCGATCAGTTAATCCGCTCAGCCACATCAATAGGAGCAAATGTTGTAGAGGGAGGAAATAGCGCTTCTAAAAGAGAATTTATAAATTATTTTCAGATCGCGTTAAAATCAGCATCAGAAACTCTATATTGGTTGGCTTTATTACGAGAGGCTGATTTTCATAATAAAGAAAGCTTAAACAGGCTAATACAGGAGTGCACAGAGATTAAAAAGATTATTAGCACTGTAATTTTAAATACGAAGAAAAATTCTAAATTCTAGATTATATTCTTAATTCTGAATTCTAAACTCTAAATTAATTTAGAGTTTTTCCTCAGGTAGTATCCAGCAGAAGCTAATAACGGCAGTCCGATAATTCCCGCCATCTCAGGTCCTGTGTCTGGGGTTTTCGATTGTGTTTTTCCGCTAAAAATAGGTAATCCGCCCTTAGTCGTTTTAGGAGGAGTAGTCTTAAGACCGCCTTTAGTATTTGAGGTCGAGCCGGATTTCACGTCAGTACCTGATATATTAATACATAATCTTACATAGTCTGATCCGTTTTTGTTATTGTGTATTATCATGGCTTGATTGATACTACATGCTGAACTTTTTTCGAGCTTATCTAAGTCTAGTGTCGTATTTATAGTATGAGTAGTACTCTGATTTCTTTCTAATTTATCTATAGTATCAGTGACTTTATGCATTTTTGCATCATAAGCGCCATTTCCTGACTTATGTAATAGATATGCAGGAAGCACATCTTCGATTCGGATATTTGATAGTGGATTATTTGATGTGTTCTTTACGATGATTCGGAAAGTAACTGTCTGGTCTTTCGGTAAGATATTGCTTACCACAGTAAGATGATCCACATATTTTTTTGACTGAGGGTCTAGAACTTGTTTATCTACTGAGATATTAGGGTGCTTAACGCATGTTTCGCCACCGCCGAAAATAGGAGGACAGGATGTCTGAGCGAAAGCATGAGAAGTATAAAGTATTAAGTATAAAGTATTAAGTATGAATGCAAGGAGAAATAATCTAAAAGTAAGCGCTTTATTCATAGTAGGTAGTTACTTGCCTCGGAGTATAGATGTATCTTATAAGATTGTCAAATGCTGAGCCGTGGGAGGGAGAAGTTGTAATTCAGCCTGAAATTAACTGCCAAATAGTTCTTGTATAGCCTCTGCTCGCATCCGCGTAACCATTTCATCTGCGGATTCCTTAGGTCCATCGTCTATTCCAGCCAGTAATTCAATGACTGCTATTACAATTGGCGCTTCTTCTAATAAACGTTCAGCTGTGACTATAGTTCTCATGTCACCTGGCGTTCTTCTTGAGAATTTTCCTGTTCCTTGACGAGGTGCTTCCGCAGGTGCTGGCATAATTGGCGCATTATAGCAAAAACCGCATCTGATTACCTCAAAAACATAAACCTATATAATTCTGATATAATTTTAAATTGTGTATGGAAAGAAATTTTCAGAGACCTATCGCAGACATTGTAGAATACAACATAACTGGGCAATTAGTCTCTAGAGCTCCTTTAATATACAGTTCGATTGAGCGTATGGCAGGCATAATTGAATGCAGAGACCCTTATGTTAACGGCATAATAGATCCCTTGAAGGCACGTGAGCTCTTACTTAACAGGGGTGTTTCTGCCGTAGGAATTTATGTAGCAGGTTCTTTGCTTAGCCATAAAGCCGGAAAGATATTTAATAACTGGAAAACTTGCAAGGTTTCAGGCCAGAATAGACTAGGATAATCTTCTGTTATTCTTGAAAATAACTACCCTAGATAATATAATACTCAACACCCTATAATATGGAAAAAAGTTGGAAGCCAACCAGAGATACGGCATTTAGTCGCTTGAGAGATTATGCAATAAGCAGCACCGTAGGGGCTGATTTTAAAGAAGACCTCAGAACATTCCGAACGAATTTGGGAATGTTGCAATTAGATTTAGGTAATGCAGCAAGTAGTGCCAAGTCGTTAATAAAAAAAGAGTCTAAGTATAGGCTGCCTGCCAGAGAATCAGTCCCGGTTTTAGCAGCAACGACTGGGATCGTTATTTATTTAGCAGGAGCAGAAGATGTAAGCGCTCAGTATGGAGCCTGTGAGCATTTGACATACTATGGTTATTCAGAAATCCCTAATGGTCAGCCGGGTATGGAATGTATGGAGAACACGTTAGATGGTATATCGGGTAATGAAGCGCGTGTTACTTATTATCCGTCTCTTTCGACTCCAGAATCTGATGCTGTTTCTACGTCTGTCTTCCAGCCTATGTCTACACCGGAAATTCCACAATTAGTTTTACCGACTTTTGATGTACCGACTATAACAATACCAACGATTGATATACCTGAATATCCGACTTTTGCCCCAATTCCTACATTTGAGCCTTGGCCTACTATGGATTTGGATGGCTTGTTTGATCCATCAGCGACTGATGTCCCGGCGTCTACCCCACAGGCGGTTGATTGGGTAAATACGCCGATTGGCGAACATGCCGATGAAATTCTAGTAGGAACTGCTGCTGTGGTAGGCGTACTAGGCCTAGGTTTAGCTGGTATTACAATTTGGTCAATCGCAAGAGAGGGAGCTACAAGTATTAATAACAATAGTAATGAGTCTGAACTGCAACCGGCGCAGACAGGAAGAGGTCGAGCATATGATATGTCGTCCGGACAGCCGTTTACAGAAGGTAGACGCACTTCTAGAACGCGACAGCAAGAGCCAGATAAGCTTGCTGGAAGAGGGAGAGAGGCTCCTAGTGGAGGCCTTATACACCTGGGTGATAATGTATATGGAGAGCCAATATATGGCGATGGTAAGAATAGATATGATTCCGATGGGAGAAGATTAAAGGGCGAAGGAGGCTTGTTAGAATCCGAACTTAAAAGAGACAGAGATATAGACAGAGGTCTTGGCTTCTGACAATCCCAATGTGGCTTTGTTATCGTATGTTCAGCCTAGCAGACTGTCAGATATATCTTGGGAGAACATTAAATACTTGACAAATATTATATATTATGGTGTAATACGCTTAGCTTGATCTTAAGCATAAGTTAGCAACTAGAATACTTCTTGAGCAAAGATCCCTTTAATTTAAGATTCAATATTTAATGTCCTAAACTTATACCTTGCCACTATTGCATAGATAATCACAATTTATTTTCGTATGGTTTATAAAAAAAAGACTACACAAGCAACTGATGATGCCCCAGGTGATTTAGATCCTAAGACAGATCAACCCGAAGTTAACGCGGATGATCTAGTCGGTAATCCTGGCGGAACTGGTTCTCAAAGTGAAGTTACCGATAAGCCCTTGTCTGAAAAATCTTTTGAGCCCAATACGCTCTCGCAACCTTCAGAGAATTATCAGAATACAGATAGAAGATATGTGCCTGAAGAAAGAGGCAATAATGGTTATCAAAGACGACCAAGGTTCGAAAGAGACAGGTTCGGTGAAGGCTCGATGAACACTCCTACTGAAGAAGTTAAAGGATATTTAGATGTTCAACCCGAAGGACATGGTTTCTTAAGACCGAAATTTATGCCTTCTTCCCGTGACATTTATATCTCCCAATCCCAAATCCGCCGTTTCATGCTAAGAGCAGGGGATTTAGTAGCTGGTGTCGCCAGACCCCCTAAAGACACAGAGCGTTATTATGGGCTTCTTAAAGTCGAGAAAGTTAATGAAATTACAGCTGAAGAATCTGTGAAGCGTCCATGGTTTGATGATCTGACACCTATATACCCTAAAAATCAATTAAGACTCGGAAGCGGTAAGAAACCTATCTCAACTCGTATAATTGATCTCGTAGCACCAATCGGATTCGGGCAGCGGGGCATGATCGTATCACCTCCGAAGGCCGGTAAAACTACCATTCTTAAAGAAATCGCAGCAGGAATTACTACTAATTTCCCGGATGTCCATCTGATGGCAGCTTTAATCGGAGAACGTCCCGAAGAAGTGACAGATATCAGTATGTCAGTTAGGGGCGAAGTGGTCGCGTCTAATTTCGATGAACCGCCGGATCACCAAACTCGTGTTGCAGAAATAGCTTTAGATCGTGCCAAGCGTATGGTAGAAATGGGTAAAGACGTGGTCATCTTACTTGACTCGATTACAAGGTTAGCGCGCGCATATAATTTGTCAGTTGAGTCATCGGGTCGAACTCTTTCCGGGGGCTTTGATCCTGCTGCCCTGTGGCCTGCGAAAAGATTTTTCGGGGCAGCCCGCAATTGCCAGGAGGGTGGAAGTATGACGATCATAGGTACAGCACTAGTCGAGACCGGTTCCCGCATGGATGATCTTATATATGAAGAGTTTAAGGGAACAGGAAACATGGAGCTCCATTTGGAGCGAAAGTTAGCAGAGCGCAGAATTTATCCTGCAATTAACATAGAGCGTTCAGGTACCCGCCAAGAACATCTTTTACTCTCAGAAGAAGAGTATAAGAAAGTAGTGACGATGCGCCGAATGATGGATATGTTAAATTCTGATGAGCGCACCCAGCTTTTTATAGAAAAACTGTCTGAAACTGAAAGTAACGAAGAATTCCTAAACAATCTCGGCAAAACCTGACTTAAGTTATTCTCATTTGACATTTTTTTAAAAAAATTAGATATACTGTATTAACAATGAGAAGCTTAGTGATTTATATAGCCTCTTTTCTTATTCTTCTCACGTTTACACAGAGAATCCCTAAGCTGCATATCAAGGATAAATAGATTGCTTGAGATATTCTTATTTTGAAAATAACCTAAATTTTTTTGTAGTTTCACCATAAATCTAAGCACAAAGAGGGGAAAGATATGCGCGATTTTACATTTGACACTACTCTATGGAATAATTAAATTAACCAAACTAAATTCATTGGATTATGTATTATAGAAAATTTCTAATTGTGTTATTTTTAGTTATACTGATTAGACTTACTACAGGAGTCAGTCATGCCGCTACTTATTATTTAAGTCCTGCAGGTTCAGATACCAATCAAGGAACCCAGGCGTCTCCCTGGAAAACTATATCCAAAGCGAACAGTTCCATCGCCAGCGGAGACACTGTGATTTTAGCTGACGGCACATATTCTGCTTATGTAAAAATAAATAAGCCCAACAGTATCTGGAAAGCGTTGAATAAACATAAAGCCGTAATAGACGGCGGACTTTCGCCAACGCTGCTTAACGGACAGTGGAATAAGATAGTTCCAGCTTATAACGAGAAGTGTTCGGGAATGGGTACTTGGGTCAATCTGATTACTGTAGATACACAAAATGTAACAATTGATGGGTTGTTTCTTAAAAATTCCTGCGGAAGAGGCGTGTTGTTGAATCTAAATTCATCCGGAGCAATATTTAAAAACAATTGGGTTGACTGGACTATGCAGGCAGGAGTATTTGTAAGCGCAGAAACAAACGGTATTCAATTTACTGGAAACTATATGACAAGAAATTCATTTGGCGATGTGTATCGCGTTCTGACCACAGGCGATTATTCTGTGAATATTTCAGCTCATATGAGCGGAAACGGTATGGTAGTGCGGGATAATGTGTTCGCGTGGGGCAGGGGTGAAATTGCAATGACTGGTGCGCGCAATCTGCTTGTCGAGAAGAATTTTATACTCGGAAATAAAAACAATTTTTATCCGGGCTGGGCGCAAAATGTAGTATTTAGAAATAATCTGGTTTATGCTCCAGAATCACGAAACACCTCAGGTACGCATTGGGAGAAGGTGGGCGACAGTACGCATAACTGGCATATGTCAACACGTAATGAAAAAACTGACCGTTGGTCTGACTATGTGAACGGACTTGATAATATCGCATACTACAACAATATCATCATCAATAATGAGATCGGATTCTCCGGTTATCATCGCGCGGGAGGGGCGTTTGTGTATTCAACCGATACGACCAAACTTTACTTCGGCTACAATACAGTTATCGCGGGTCCTGAAACAGGATCTTTATTATCTGCCAATTTCGGTAGCGTAGAAGGCGAAGATTCAAAATTAACAGGCATAGTTGAGAATAATGTTTTTGATACTAGGAAAAATCCCGGTTCGAAAGTAGGTGTGAAGTTAAGCGGTAATGACCAGATTGTATTACGCAACAACATAATTCCAAACGACGCAGATAATAGTTTTAGCCAGTCCGGTAATATCAGAAATAATAATCCAGGACTGATTAATTCAGCTGCCAGTCTTTCTATCGTTCCTCCTCCAATAGGTGTAGATGTTCTGGACATGAGTGAGATTCTAAATGCCGTTCAGATACTTGATTATTTACCGCAAACCAATGGAATTTCCATAAACGCGGCTATAACTTCCTCTCTAAGTTCAGACACTATTATACCCGCGGAGGCGCGAAGCGTTGATTTTTTGAGAAACAGCAGAGATACGACGCCTGATATTGGCGCGTTGGAGTATGGTTCAGAAGGTACAGGTGAACCGCCTGTAGACGGAACCAGACTTGGGATTACAGCGTATCTGCATGGGATCGGTAACGGGGGGGATAATGTTATGCCTTCTTCGCCGGGGAATAATAATCCTTTACATAGTAATCGCGGTGTGACAATCGAGCTTTTCAACTCTCAGAATCAATCGCAGGGTTTATTGCAAGGAAATATAAGTTACAATTCATCAGGCGGTAATTTTCAGGGAGTCATAGATGCGGGCAATACGCCAGGAGGTATTTACACTGCAAGAATCAGAAGCCTTTATTACCTTAGCAAAGCTTATTCCGGAGTCATCAATATCACGCAAGATCAACTAAACCAACTTGCGCCTGTTTATCTAGTTGCCGGTGATGCCAATAATGACAATAGTCTATCTATTCTCGATTTTAATATAATTCTGGATTGCTATTCAGAGCTTGAGCCCCCCCGCAACTGCAACGATGCAGACAAGAGGTTATCTGCAGACTTAACTGACGATGGGGATGTGAATCAATTTGACTATAATCTCTTTTTAAGAGAGCTTTCTGTTCAGGTAGGAGATGACGATACTACGCCGCAGCCTACTTCTCCAGCTGCTACTAACACACCGCCGCAAGGTGCAACTAATACGCCTGTTCCTACAAACCCCCCTGGCGGCGGAGATGGGGAAATAAAACTCTTTGATGAAATTGTTCAATTTACTTCTTCTGATAATGGATTTCACAGACTCCATGAAGGAAATTCTCCATGGCCGGCACATGTTCCGGTTAACTGGAAAGAGCCGGTTGATTATTTTAATACTCAGTGGCAATACCGTATTCAAGTTATTGCAAATCCTACAAATCAAGCAAGTAAACTTCAGCTATGCTTCTGGAAGATCCCAGGCTTTGATCCTGAAAACTGTGCGTTTAACATATCACAAACTGGAATAGGTATCTATACCTATGCATCTAACCCTTCAATCAATGGTGCAAATAACGGAGGATGGGCGAGAATCTCCGGAACCGTATTGAGCTTTACAGACCCTGAAACATATCGAGCGTCTATAATACTCCGTGGTCCGGGCAACTGCGTAGTGACCACCAAAGGACAGGTGGCAAATAAATGCCCTGAGCTGTTTGATAGATTAAAAGATATGCGCTTTAAGCTTACTGTAATTATGGTACCTGCTGGACAAAGTTTCTCAGGGTGGGGGAATTATTAGATTGCTGGCTAAAT
>CAZNVI010000041.1:0-10000 GCA_964576705.1 uncultured Gammaproteobacteria bacterium
ACAAAACCGTGGGATCAGTGGTGAAGTCTAAAAACAACATGTTCATAATCGGCCTCATGCTCTACATTCTTCTTCTTATCGCATCAGTATCTCTTATCGCAACATCAGTAAAAAATTTAACAAAAGGATCTGTGTTAAAAGAACTGACAAATTTAACATCTGACGTAAAAAAATCATTGATTCAGACCGAACCTTCTAAAGGTGAACTTAATAGCTTACAAAATAATAATGAAGCCAGTGAAGACAAATCATCTGCTTCTCAACCCAATCCATCAGTAAAGATTTCAAATTTACCAACACATAATAATTTTACAGATAACCAAAATAAATTTACATTAGATTATCCATCTGATTGGATATATCAGGACAGCTGCGAAGGTAGATCAAAAAATGAGCACTACCCATGCTTTTTAAGTCCCGATTACCAAGCAAATGATGTAGGAATAAATGATCTTTTAGAAGGTAGTGCGGTTATAATAACTATTTATGATTCTTTTGACGAAAATGAATTTTGCCCGAAAAACTCAAACGGCTATGAATTCCCTTGCCGGGAAATAGAGATCAATGGTATAAGAGGGTATAAAAGCGAGATTGATCCTTCTATTAATCCTTACACCTACCCGTATCTGGGCAATACTACACATTTCAGATTCAAGCATAGAGAAAAATATTTCGATTTGACCGGTTATCATACGAAAGATTCGAAATCAGAACTTTATGCAATTTTTATACAAATCCTTTCTACCTTCAAGTTTCTAGAAACGGAAAATTGATAAGGCTTTTTTCTAAATCATGGATTCGCAAGAATCGACTCCAGCGCACTTAATGATTTAAAAAAAATGTAAATTACTTAAATGATACCTGATATTCATTAAAGATTACTTTAATAGACTAGAAAAAATATTACGATAGATTTCTATGGAGACTGCTGGCCAACAATCAACCCCTGAAGTTCCCCAACCTACCGCTGAAACCCAACCGGTACCATTACTACCGAAACCTGGTAAGTTAAATTCAATACTAATTATTGGCATCTCTATTTTTATAATTATATCTATTGGGAGTGGATATCTGTATCTCAAAAAGTCTCCAAAAACAACAATCGACCAATCAAACTCCGTCCCGCCTTCTCTTTCGGACACCTGGAAAAGCACAATCACCCCCAGCCCTAATCCCACTGCTGAATGGCAAACATATACTAACTCCGTATATCATTATGAGATTAAATATCCACCAGGCTGGGTCCATAGGGAACCACCAGTATTAGAATACTATGGCAATTCTCAAATCTCTATCCCAACGCATAGCATACATATCATTACATATAACAAAACACAAATATCCCTTGAGGAAACTTCGATTTCCTTAGGCACGAGATGCGTGGGAACATGCTCCGAAACAGATGATGGATTACAGCTTATTGAAGGAAAAGACTATCAGATGATAAAACCCAAAGTCGAGAAAAAAAGCAACCAAAGCCTAACTGAGTATTATTCTATTAAAACTCATAACGGGACTATTGAAGCGATAATTCCAATTCCAGATAATGACAAATATTACATATATATATTCCCAAATGCTTGGCCGAGAAATGAATCAAAAAACCTGTTTGATCAAATCCTCTCCACCTTCCGCTTTCTGGAAAGTGAAAATTGACAACCCAAGATTTATCTGATATGGTGTATACACCATGAATCAACTACAAAGAGTACAGGTATATTTGGACCCAAAGAATCTCACGCTTCTTGATGAACTTGCATCAGGTATAAATGTAGGCAGATCGGTTATTATAAGGGATGCGGTTGCAGGAGTTGTTAAAAGGTACAATCAGCTTTTTTCCCTATTGAAAGCTCCAAAAAACCCAAAAATAGATCTTTGGATGGATTTGGCAGGTATAGAAGAAAGTAAATCCGGAGATCTGGGCTTAAGAGTTGATGAAATTTACCATGAACGGACCTAAGAAAATATTCATCGATACTTCTTGCTGGATAGACTTCACGCTGACAAAAGAAAGATACCATAAAGAAATAGTTTCATATCTGATTTCGGAGGTGAAAAAAGGCAGCAAATTTCTAACCAGTGATTATGTCCTCGATGAGACATTTACTAGACTTTTAACTGGCCAAGGCTTCCATTCCGCAAGATTCTTTAAAGATAAAGTCAACAAACTTGAGAAAGAAAACCAGCTGCTTATACTCTGGACAGATGAAGTTCTTTTCGATAAAGCGTGGGGATTTTTTGAAAAATTCTCAGAGCACCTACTCTCCTTCACTGACGCGACAATTTATACATATATGAAAGATCTGAGGCTGGATGAAGTTCTTTCCTTAGATCAGGGATTTGCAAAAGTCGGCCTCACAGTGCGTCCAAAAATATAAACATCCTGTAATAGTTCATTCTCGAAGTTAAAATGAAAATCTTCCAGACTCTTACCTATAGTTTTAAGGCTAAGTTAAATTATAGGCCTGTCTTCTGCTCAACTTGACACATCTATTACCATCTGTTAAAGTAAATTTTGTTATAAATTACCGCTGTCCTCGGTATAATTCTGCCTAATATAAAACTCTAAACACTAAATTCCAAACTCTAATCATCGAACCCAAGACTAAATAAAATCTGCCCTATTATCGATCCTTTTAGAATTTTGAATTTAGATTTTAGGATTTATACATTTTATGGATTCATTAGTTTCAGTGATATTACCTATCCGCAACTCCGGAGAGCATCTTAATGACTGTCTTGAGAGTCTTATTAACCAGAAACATCAGAATCTTGAAATCATAGCAATAGACGACAACTCAAAAGACCATTCAGTAAAAATCCTAAAGCAATTCCATAAAATTGATAAAAGGATTAAGTTCTCCGTTAACGTGAAACGCTACGGTCTGGCCATATCGCTTAATAGAGCGCTTAAAAAAGCTAAGGGCGAGTTTATAACATTCATGAATCCCAACGATGTGAATTCTGTATGGCGCCTTAAGCATCAGCTGGACTTTTTAAGAAAGAATCCCAGGGTTGTAGCAGTAGGTACTCAGGCAGTTGCCATAGATGAAAAAGGTAAGACTATAGACCGCTCCAGTCTACCTCACGAACATGAACATATATATCCTAATTTCCTTCAAGGTCTGGCTGTACAATTTGAATCAATAATGATAAATAAAAAGAGGATTCCCCGTGATCTTCTCTATTTCACGCATGATAAATATCCTTTTATATATATAGAGGTTTTTATGAAATTGTTTAAATATGGTAAATTCGCCAACCTTAAAAAACACCTTTATTATCACCGGGGATTACAAATTACAAAAAGCATCAATAATACTGAAAAATACATTAACCATATGCTTATGGCCATAAAGTCATTCACGATTTATGATTACAGACCATCGTTTAGAGCTTTAGTTTCGCCGTTCACCACCAGGACTAAAAACCGCCTCGGCCTCAATTAAGCCTCTAGATGTAAAATAACGATTGTCGATCCAGAGATTTCAGTTGGGTATCTTTTGAGACACCAGGTGCAAGGTGCATAGGTACAAAGCTTCAAAGTAAACAACAATTATCTCAAGAAACTTTACATCTCTGACTCTCTGCAGCTTTGACTCTATTCATGTTTCTTTCCCGAAGTTATCCACATTTTTTTATTAAATTCATTTAGATTGCCAAATCAAGCTGTTTTTAAGATCAATTACTCTAGGACATATGATATTTATTGATATATTTGCTATAGGTTGACAAGAATATTAAGATGTGTTATATTCGATTAAAGTATGAAGTTTCTGTCCTTAATCTTTAACAAAAATAAGAGTGTTAAGCCAAAGTCTAAAGAAGAATATCAACAGGAATTATTAATAAAACTTGGACGCGAGCAGTTTACGAAGTTGGTTAATAGAGGTTTACGATTACCTATCGCTGTATTGTAAACAACAGGACATTAAAATATTAATTCATCCACCTTCGTTCATGTTCGTCTCGAGGACTACGTCCACGCAGTCGAATATTCACTACGGCGGATTATGCATATCTAAAGCTCGCTTTTTGGCTCGCTAAGATCTGCATAAAAAAGAGCATCGCTTTCGATAAAAGAATGATAAGTTCGGTACGAAAAGCAATGCTCTTAGGATAAAAATCTTAGTTAATTCAGGCAGGAATAAAACTAAGACAACTATATATATAAAATACAGCCTTATAATTGTCAAGAAAAAAGTTGAGGCGGAAAAGGAAGGATTGCGCTGAAGAAACAATAAATTTTATCCTTACCGTTTTCTTACAAATTAAGAACTCTTGGATCTTAAGCAACTAGAAGCAGAAAATATATAAAAACGTAAAAACATTCTAATTGTTTCTGATGAGGTAGGAGTGTAGGGCAGGCACTCTTACTTCTTTAGAGATATATTAAGACGTTATTTACGTTTTTTTATTGGTAGTGCCAGATATAGGAGTGCGAAGTCACGTACATTCGCTCTTGGGACGCATGGACGTAGACCATGAGAGCAAGTAAGAATTGTATGGGATAAGGCAGGCACTCTTACTTCTTTAAAGTAATGCCATAAGAAAGATTGTACGCTCCAGAAGCTCTTGATTTTTCGAGGATATACCTAAATCTTCTTTGCAAATAGAATTCTTCCTGAGGAGGTTTGAATCACACGCGACACTACTACATCGACTGACTTTCCTAACATCTCACTTCCCTCTTCAATCACTATCATCGTACCGTCATCTAAATATCCTACTCCCTGAGTCTCTTCTTTACCTGCATGCTGGACTCTTATATGAAGGGCTTGACCCGGGACTGCTAATACCTTAAGCACATTAGCTAATTCATTTAAGTTTACAGCTGTAACATTTTCTATATTTGCTTTCTTATCGAGGTTAAAATCGCATGTTATAATCTTTCCTCTGTATGCCTTCGCAGCCTTTATAATCCTCTCATCTATTTCGCCGGGCTTTCCGTTATTACTTGTATACTCCTCTTTTAAAACAAGCATTTTTACTCCTCGCAGTTTTCGAAGTTTCGCAAGTTTATCTAAGCCCCTTTTACCTCTCTCTCTACGCACCGCATCCTGGGAGTCAGCTATATACTTTAACTCACGCAAGATACTGTCTGTAATTACGAATGTGCCATTTAATAATCCGAGGCGGATAATATCAAAAATTCTACCATCAATTATAGCTGAAGTGTCCAGAAAAAAAGGGTTAGGTATCTGCTTGGTCTTTTTTCTGTCTCTTCGGCGAGCAGTATTAGCTAAGTTAACACCAGGCATTCTTAAAACCATAACCTTCGCTATTTCCTCAGCCAATAAAACAATGAACCGCTGCGGAAGCCCGGGTAGCTTAGATAAAGTTAATGTAGTTGTGTCTTTTTGTTTTTTATCCATATTTAATAAGAGATTGATTGAAGCCACTTGAGACTTATTGAGATTTTTTGTAGCCGCAATCAATTTCTGCCAATTTCCATTAATTTCAATTAATCTCTGTTCTTAAGACTAAGTGTCTCAATCACTTCCCTAATATTTTTGTGTGTTTTTGTCGTAATGATAGTATTATATCCCAATTTGGAAGCAGTGTTAATTCGCTTATCGAGCCCTGATACGGATCTTAATTCACCAAGTAATCCAACTTCAGCTATTCCGACCGCATCAGGTAATGGAATATTTTTAAGACTTGAAAATACCGAAAGACAAATTCCTAAATCAATCCCAGGATCAGTAAGCTTCATTCCCCCTGCGACATTTACGAAAACGTCCATTGTGTCTACGGGAAGCTTGGCGTGTTTCTGGAGAACTGCGAGAAGTAGTTCTACACGTGCCCTATCAATCCCTGAGACGACACGCCGTGGCATAGCCAGCTTAGAATAGACTACTAACGCTTGCAGTTCCACTAAAAAGGCTCTTGAGCCTTCCAGTGTCGCCACAAGCACACTGCCTGCTGATCGCTTTTCTGATTGGGACAAGAAAAGCTCTTCAGGATTAGAAGCATCCCTCAAGCCCTTGTCGTCCATCATAAATATACCCACCTCATCTACCGGTCCGAAGCGATTTTTTAGGGAACGAAGTATCCTGGTTGACGTGAACTTTTCTCCTTCGAGAAAAAGAACAGTATCTACCATATGCGACAAGACCATAGGGCCTGCCACCATACCCTCCTTCGTAACATGTCCTACGATAATCACCGGAGTGTTGCTTTGCTTAGCAAATCTTATAAATTGTGTTGCTGTATAACGGACTTGACCGACACTTCCTGATAATCCTTCGAGATTCGCCGATTGCATGGTCTGAACAGAGTCGAGAACTACTAAATCCGGCGTAATAGTATCTATTTGTTCTAAGGCATAATCCGGATCGCTCGTCGCCAAAAGTAATAAATTTTCCGTGGAACTATTATCACCTTTGTCGCTTTGACTCTTTGTCGCTTTGACTCTTTGTAGTCTATCTGCTCTCATCTTTATTTGCTCAGCAGATTCTTCGCCGGTAATGTATAAGACCTGTTTTCCATCAGCTGCGAGGCTTAATGCCATCTGAAGAAGTAATGTTGACTTACCGACACCTGGATCTCCTGCGATTAAAGTGACGGATCCAAATACTATTCCCCCTCCTAAAACTGTGTTCATTTCTGAGAAATTGGCTTGCAGTCTATGACTTTCCTTAAATACAACTTCCCCCAATTTCACCGGACTAGCACCGTTTTCAATTATCGTATTCCCCTTTGCCCTTTGCCCTTTGCCCTTTGCTAAATGAATTTCTTTAAGAGTATTCCACATCCCGCATTCAGGACATTTGCCCATAAATCTTGGCGTATCATACCCGCATTCCTGACATACAAAAGTGGTTTTCGATTTCATGATGTTTTTTGCTGTTGACCATTAGCTCTGTGCTATTAGCCCTTAGCTAATTATACTCCGGTTAGATTAATAAATGAAGCTGAACAATGGGAACAAAAGATTCAAGAATATAGATTCATGAATCAAGAATCAAGAAACAAATTCCTGCTTCTTGCATCTTGCTTCTATATTCTAACCTAGCGGTACATCAAGGGTTTTTCGAGGAGTACCGGAAGTAAGTAAATCTTTCTCCGTCTTTTATCTATTTCAGAGACTGTAGCTGTAATTTTTTGTCCTTCTTCATAATTTACAGTCGGCGGAATCTTGTCTTTCCTTATAAGGCCTTCTATTCCCACTTGCAACTCCAAATGGACTCCGTTTTCATCAATATTTAAAACTCTACCGCTTACTTTTTTATCCAACGAGTATTCTGACATTATTTTTGTGAAGGGGTCATCGGTCATTTGTTTCAGAGATAAATCTGCTCTCCTCGTGTTTTTATCAAAACCGATTATTTTGGCTTTAATCTTCTGTCCTGCGGAGAATTGAGCAGCTAAATCATCCACTTTTTCCCATGCAACTTCTGAGATATGGATTAAACCATCAAGCATTAAGTCTTTACCCTCTGAGTCTGTTAATCCTGCTACGGGTGTTGCTGCGAAAATACCAAATGGCATTACGTTTATCACTGCTACGTCTACCACGTCTCCTGTTTTAAGTGTACTTATCGCTTTATCAAATAACTCTTTCGACATAGTTAATTTTTGGGAGAAAATGATTTTATTATCGGGTCTGTTAAGCTCAATCACTCTGACCTTAATGCTGTTTCCAATCATCGGAACACCACTTGCCGCCATATGTGAATTAGGCAAAAATCCTGACTGTCCGCTTTCTGTTACTGCTATCAAGCCTCCTTTAGTGTTATCGGTAATTTTTACGGAGATTTGTGAGTCGGATTTCTTAGCTTCCTCAAGTAAATTCCATGAGGAATTTGAGAGGTATCTTCTAAGTGATACAACCGGATTTCCCATCTCAGATTCAGGATTAAGGATAGATACATCGACTGAATCACCCACTTTTAATGTAGCCATAATCGTCTGCATTAAAGCTCTTTCTTTTTCAAGCACCACAGCCAATGTTTTGGCTTGAATATCTACTAAAACTTCGCTTTTGGTAAGTTTTGCGATTTTTCCAGTCACCGTGTCGCCTTTTTTAAATGTTTTAAAAGAAGACTTATATGAAGCCATGAGATCAGCCATGGACTTGGCCGGTCCTGAGCCTGCTTGCCCTGAGCTCGTCGAACGGGTCGAAGGAGCCTGAGGATTATTTGAGGATGTTGTAGTCATTTATAATCATATGTCCTTTCTTAGTTAGAGTCCACTGAGTATAGCATAAATATATCAAATCTCAAAGCTCAAATCTCAAAAATATTTCTGAGGTCTCATTTCTAATCTTTTATGTATCCTGAGCCTGCCGAAGGATTCCTACTACGCATGCTTCCCTTCTTGAAAAGTAATCTACCCTCAAGTAGTAAACCAGAGGCGCTTTTTGCATTAATTGTAACAATTCCAAATATGTATATCGCATATAAGCTTAGCAAAGGCAAATTCCCGAAAAAGTAAGTATCCTGCATTTCCCCATTTCACCCTATGCTCTTTGCCCTAAGCTATTAACCATTGACCATTAGCTATTTACCAACTCTTACCCTCCTCTTACCTCTTGTGCGATTCTTTTATTAATGATCTAAGCTATAGTTTCATAAGATGAAGATAGAAACTCTCCGGGATCTATTCACGCATAAAATCCAAACAATCTATGATGCTGAACTTCAAACAAGTGGGCAGGTACCCATTGGGCAGGATGGGCTGAAAAAAATGGCCTAAGGCATGATCCCTAAAATCTCGAGTCACATCGAGGCTTTAGCTTGATGTAGAAGATTATCTAAAGCTATTTCGCCTCATTGCGAAGCTCGAAGACAATACCTTCTTGAGTTGCTCTAATTTCCTCCTGGTGGTTAAATCTTTTACCAGTGATTTCCTCAGGGCTATAAAATTCTCTCACTCCACCTGCTCTTCTTAGCTCATACAATCTATGAGCCCTGCCGTTATAGAATCCTGTCTTAAGATCCTTAATACCGATGTGCCAATCATCCATAAGCTTATCTCTTAAGGTTTGTACCTTAATTTCAATTGGCGCATGAAACCCTTCTATGAACACTTGGATTCTTCTAAATTTTACATCAGCCTGAGTATTATAACCGTTTGTATCCGAATCATCTTCTATCGACAAGACCCTGCCTTTCGCCATCCCGTTTTCGTCTAAAACTACATCACCGTATTCATCCAAATCTCCAAGATGTCTTTGGTTTTCAGGATTTAGTAACATTTCTTCAAGTTGTCTTGTAAAACTATCTCTATCATTCTCGTCGCCAAAAACAGTGAATAAGATTCTATGAGTATCATGCACGTCTTCCACTACCCTTACTTCATCACCTTCTCCTCTTTCACGCCTACTCTTTGCACGACTTACTGCTTTTACTTCTGAAGATTCGATTTTTTTCGTATCAGGATTCGTTAAAACCAATGCGCCGCTATCAACTATTCTCCTCATGCTCATAGGCATCGCTTTTACATGCGTTCCTTCCGGAGGCTCGAAACTGTCTATGTCGCCATCTATTCCATCGACGAATAGTATTTCGTTAGTAATATCGTCAACCACCAACCTAACTTCGGTATCAATCAAATTCCCTTGAGGAATCTGAAAAAGATTAGCAGCTAAGAAATCCTGGACTTGAGATACCTTCCGCTCTGCTTCTAGCTTTCCGTTTATACGCTTATGCTCTGCTATTACAAAACCATGTAGATGCCTAAGTATTTGCTCTCTTTTTAGATGCCCATCCACTCTGTCTGATGCTACCTGCTCGACAATTTTAGATGCTGAAGTAGGGAGTAAAACAGCTTCATTCCTAGGATGAAGCGATGGATTACCTGGATAAAGAGTATTTGCCACTCGCTCCATCGTATGTCCCGCGTCCAGTAACCTTTTCGCGGCGAAATCCTCAGGCGCTCTTTCTACATCAAATCTTATTTTTACAGCTTCATTAAAACGTCTATTTATACCACCTCTCGCCCGACGATTCAGCCTAGATAACCTATCTTCTCGATATCTCCTATATTCTTCATC
>CAZNVI010000042.1:0-9746 GCA_964576705.1 uncultured Gammaproteobacteria bacterium
AAACGCAATTAAGCTGAACAAAACGCCTTTTGGTCTGGAAGAAAATATACAGCAGTATATCTATAACAATCCGGAAAGCATTCCTTTATATGATATTAAGGAAGACATCCAGCTATTGATCCTGGCACGCGAATATAGCACCCAGAGCGGACCCATTGATGCAATCGGTATTGATAAAGAGGGAGAAATATATCTGGTTGAGACGAAGCTATATAAAAACCCTGATAAAAGAACAGTGGTTGCGCAGGTACTGGATTATGGGGCTTCGCTTTGGAAAACCCATACTGATTTTGACTCATTTCTTCTGCAAGTAAACACTTCTGTCCAGAAGACCTTTAACCAAACCGCCAGAGAGAGAATTCAGTCTTTCTTTTCACTTGATGAAAGTAAAGTCGAGATGCTTATTTCCAATATGAGCCAAAATCTGAGTGGAGGTAAATTCAGTTTTGTGGTTCTTATGGACACAATGCACGATCAGCTAAAAGACCTGATCCTATACATGAACCAAAATAGCAAGTTTGATATTTATGGCGTTGAGCTTGAGTATTACAAACATGAAGAATTTGAAATCATCATCCCTAAATTATTCGGCGCTGAAGTAAAAAAAGATCTTTCAAATAAAAAAACAACCGCTACTTTTATTTCTAATGATGAGTTCGTTTCCTTATATACTCCAATCGGATTAGGAGAGAAAATACAGGAAGTAATTGAACTTAATCAACAAATGCAAAACGGTGATGTAAAGTTTCAGGGCTGGAATGCTGACAGAACGCCTAAAAATATTAACTTTTTTTATAAATCACCTAGCAGAACTAAAATGTCACTGGTAATAAGCCTCGGATATAATCCAACCTCACCGGATCAATACCTGAATTTCTGGTTTTACGAAAAGGAGATTGAACAAAAAGCCCTATCGGTAATATCACAAGTCTTAAGGATTGAAACGACCCCTCTTACTTCTCAAGCTAAGTATGGAGTTATAGCAAAACTGTCATTACCTGACTTTACGAAAGAAAAGATAACATCATTCTTTGCTGCCTTTGGATAATTCGGCAGATGCGTCGAATAAAAATACATATGTCACACCCAACGACCAAGACACAACTTGTTCAAAAAGCAGAAGAGGAATTCTCAAATCTTTTAAAAGAAATAGAAACTGTGTCGAATGAAAAATGTAACAAAACCCAGATATGCGGTGTCTGGACAATAAAAGATATTATCGCGCACCTGTACGAGTGGCATAATATGCTTTTAGGCTGGTATAAACTGGGGATGGAAGGTAAAAAACCTCAAATGCCTGCACCGGGCTACAGCTGGAAGGATACTCCAAAGCTAAACCAACACATTTACGAAAAGTATAAAAATAGTGATTTACAAAGCATGATTTCGGCTTTAAAATCGACACACAATGAGGTATTACATCTTGCAAAAAAGCATACAGATACGGAATTGTTTACGAAAAAGAAGTACGCTTGGACAGGAAGTACATCGATGAGTGTGTACTTTAACGCTAATACAGCCAGTCACTATAGGTGGGCAAAAGACATTATCAAAAAATCGAGAAAAGGGCCTACAACATGAAGCGCGAGGTGTATGAGAGACAGAATAGGATATCTCTGTTTTGCAAAAACCGCTTTGATATCATTGATATGGAAGCCGATCATATCACTCCCTGACATACGGGTGGAAAAACAGTTGCCGAGAATTGCCAAATGTTATGCAGGGACTGCAATAGAAAAAAGGTAAAATATAGATCTTGATCAACTCTTCCACCTACACATAACATCGATTAGCTTGACTTAGGGCTCAAATAACATGCCTTTTGTGCGTTATAAGTTAGATCTTGCTATAATATAGGACATTATGTCATGTGAAATAATAAATAGAGCAGACGTCGATCCAGAAGGGAACATAAGTTTTAATGTACAAAAGCTTGAAAGAGGATGGAGTATATTTATAACCGGTACAGCTGCCCCTGCTGAAAAAAGGAATTTCTTAGCACACTGCGTACTTACAGATGCAATTAGAAATGTAGGTCATGGAACAGAGGGGACAGAGGAAACTTTAACGAAAATGCCTTGCGCACAATGTGGACGATGTATTTCTGCTACAGTAATAAATGGAGGCTTACGCTCTAGCGAATCAACTCTTCCGCCTGAGGTAGGATAGATTGACACCTGAAAAATGAATAAATATTACAATCCAAACAGAACAAGAAACATATATAACCCAAGCTCTTCTGATTTATTCCGCTTAAGTCGCGGAAAGATAGATAATTTTATTAAGTGTCCGAGATGCTTTTATTTTGACCGCAGACTTGGCGTGGCACAACCTCCCGGCTTCCCCTTCTCTCTTAATTCTGCTGTCGATAAGCTACTTAAAAAAGAGTTCGACATCCATCGAAAGAAAGGCACGAAACATCCTTTAATGGAAACTTACGGAGTGAATGCGATTCCACTCTCGCATGAAAAGATTGACGAATGGCGTGATTCTCTACGTGGAGGAATTACAGTTCCCATCGATAGCACGAATGTCATTATCACAGGAGGCGTAGATGACGTATGGATAGCGCCAAGTGGCGAATCCTTCGACAAAGCTCAGGACAAGTTATTCATCGTTGATTATAAAGCAACATCCAAAGAGGAAGAGGTAAATCTGGATGCGGATTGGCAGATCGGATATAAGCGCCAAATGGAAATCTATCAGTGGCTTTTTAGACAAAACGGCTTCAAAGTTTCAGATACCGGATACTTCGTTTATTGCAACGGAAATACTGATAAGGAAGCGTTTGATGGCAAGCTGGAATTTGAAATCAAGCTTATTCCCTACACCGGCGATACTACTTGGGTGAAAGATACCATAACTAAAGCAATTGAATGCCTGAAAAGCGATATCTATCCGGAATCCGGCGAAGATTGCGACTTCTGCAAATATCGCGCGGCAATTGCGCAACTTGAAAATCGTACAAGTAAAAGCTAAGTCGTAGCAAATATGCTTGGGTCGCGCTGGAGCTTTTTATTTTCAGGCCAACCTTATCTAAGCTCATCCATATATCCAGCCCGTTGAAACGCTTGGATTATAGCGTCAAAATCAATTGATATGGGGTTTTGGGCGCGGAGAGCAAAATGACCTACAAAGACCTCAAAGAGACAGATATCAATATTGTTGAATAAAGTGCCTATTTTTCTCAAGCTTCATTCTCATCATTGTGATAAAATGCAATTAGAGTATGAACGAAGAACAAATAGAGGAGAAGAAAGAACCTTCCAAGGGTGCTTCCAAATTCCAAAAGATTCGCGCAAATAGAAAATTCCGACTGTGGTTAATTGCCGCATTAATGTTGATTGTGGTTATACTTTTTGTCTTTTTCGAAAAACTCCGCATTGTTCTTGCTATAGCATTCATCGCACTCCTTGCAGCATTTGGACTAGAAGCTTCGCAAAATGACTGGGATTTACAAAAACTTTGGGAAACAAAATCATTTGAGCAATCCAAAGTTGGTCGAGACGAAAAGGGTAACATCAGGCTAGATGAAGCTGGAAACATTCTTTTTGACAGAATGGGTAATATAACAACAGATAAAACTTCTGGGAAAAAAGCGGATGAGTATAACTGTGATGATTTTTCAACACAACCTGAGGCTCAGGCATTTTTTAAGAAAGTTGGGGGCGTTGGAAATGATGTTAACAGGCTTGATGGAAATAAGGACGGGGATGCTTGTGAGAGCTTGCCGAAGGGTGGTGAAAACGAATGAAAGGTTTTTTGGATTTCATCCGTGAGCAAGGGGTGGTGGGGCTCGCAGTTGGTTTTATATTAGGAGGAGCCGTATCTAAGCTTGTCGCCTCATTGGTGGAAGATATTATAAATCCGATAATTTCCTTAGGACTTAGTAACGTAGAAAACCTGAATGAGGCATATCTACAAATAGGTGCAGCGAAGGTCATGTGGGGCAGCTTCTTAAATGTACTTATCGATTTTACTGTTATAGCTTTAGTCGTCTACTTTGGCGTAAAGCTTCTTAAGCTGGATAAAGTGGATAAGAAGAAAGCATAATTTGTCTAATCTAAAATTGGTTGGCACAAAAAGGCTTTAGGCCTAAATTAAGCCATTAGAAATCAACATCACCTGAGGCGCAACCAAGACTATTCAAGCTCTACCAGGGCTTTATTTACTTCCCCCCGAAATTCCGGTGTATCCGCATGTCCATGATGCTTAACAGCGTGTGCTACAGCCACGTCAAGCAAATCTTCTCTCTGAGCTTCAGGTCCTGTGAGTACTAATTTACAATTATTCTCACTTGGCATTGAACCGCAATCTGAAAGAAGCCATTTCCCGTCTCCTAAATGAATTTGCGCCATGTATCATCACCTCCTTCTCTTAGTACATTATGCACCCAACTTATTTACTTCTATAATTAAATGCTCTCACCGGAATTCCCTTTTTTCTAGCTTTTTGAGTCGTATCTAAAGTCCCACCGCCCATACTTTCTTCCACATGGAAAGCATATAATTCATCTGATGCCTCAACTACTTTTGTGTTTCTCTCAAAATATGTGGCTTTTTCCACGATTTTATTCTCTGTATTTTCAATAATTGCTTTAGGGTTTACGTTTTTTACGTACTCAAGTTGGGCAATCAAATCTTCTGCTTGTTTTTCAGTTATAACTCCTTCTTTAGCGCGCTTTCGATAATGAGCAGAGTATAGTTTTAATGTGGCAGGTAGAAAAATCTTAAGCCGCTTACACATAGGGTCTAATCTAATTACTTCATCTGTCGCAAATGAG
Source organism: uncultured Gammaproteobacteria bacterium (assembly GCA_964576705.1). GTDB lineage: Bacteria > Patescibacteriota > Microgenomatia > Levybacterales > UBA12049 > CAYMDS01. Next base: position 4,784 of record CAZNVI010000042.1, read on the forward strand.
TCAACATTTAAAGCTCCACCGGTTACGATTCCCCCACCTGTTTTAATTACCTCCCTAATTACCTTACGCACGTCAGACTCTACCTCACTAGTGGTAATTGCCCAACTTCCGGATATGCCTATCCACTTTTTAATAACTTTAGATTTACCACTCATTTAGCGATATTATACATTAGAAAAAATAAATTTTACTTTAGCTATAAAACTTACTTAATTTTTGCTTACCCTAAATTTGATAACCAACTGTCTGGTATAATTTCTTCCATGAATAAAAAGATTCCTCGTGTCGGTATCGGTGTATTCGTAATTAAAAACGGCAAATTTATCATGGGATGCAGGAAGGGCGCTCATGGAGAAGGTACATGGTCTGTGCCGGGTGGCCATTTAGAATTCGGGGAAACGGTTGAAAAAGGAGCTAAAAGAGAAGTGAAGGAAGAAACAGGAATGGATATTGCCAATATTAAGGTAGCCGGAATAACAAATGATATCTTTGAGAAAGAAAACAAACATTACGTAACGGTCTGGGTAACTTCCAACTGGAAAAGCGGGAAACCTAAAATTATGGAACCGGACAAATTCTTAGACTTAGATTGGTACGATTTTAAAAATATGCCGGATAACCTTTTTTTACCTTGGAAGGAATTACTGAAATCTGACTTTTTCCAAAAAATAAAAAAACTGATGCATTAAGATAATAGCTTTAGTATGAGTTCACCAAATAGGGCTAGGCTGATTGGGTATAATTTTTATATAATATTTAAAAATGGCCAGATATAAAGATTTTTTAATAAACCATTTTCAAAGCTTTAAAAAAAACTGGAAATTCATAATAGCTTCTATACTATTCTTCTCTATCATAATTCTAATCAGCCTTGAGGTATTCTCTATTCTTTTAATTAAACGTTTGGGATGGAATTATGAGCCCGCATACCTACGACTTATAAAGGGATATACGTCAGCAAACTTAGTAGGTGGACGAACCGAAGACCGCTCATGGGGGTCTTGGAATGTACCAAGCTATGAAGGAAGGATCGCAAATAACTGCTTCGATGTGAAATATAAATTCAATTCATATGGCGCACGGGATAAAGAACGATCTGAGATCGGAAAAAATAGAACACTTGTGCTTGGGGATTCATTTACAGAAGGATGGGGAGTCGACCAGGATAAAATACTAGCTTCAGAATTAGAGAAAGTATCAGGAAAGGAATTTCTAAACTTCGGGGTCGCCGGATCCGGCAGTGGCGGATTAAATGAATTTATCTTATATAGAGATTTCGCGAGCAAATTCGAACATGATGCTGTGATGGTAGGATTTTACCCGGGAAACGATTTTAAGGATAATGATCCTGAAGCATGGCAAGGATTATCGAAGGTTTACTATCGACCATTCTGGGAACTCACAAACGATAAAAAAGATATAAAAATCGTGTACTATACTGAAAAAATTAAAGGTAAATACCTACCTGGCCTTGAACCTGAGAATAAAAAAGCACATTTTACTACCTATACGAACTGGAGAGAATTTAGCGCTCTTTATAATCTCTTAACTGTTATGCAGAATTATAAAATAAGTTTAAACAGTAATCGTAAGTTATCAGAGTCTGCGTATGATTTAAATGTTTCAGATGATGCTATAGCGGCAAATTTAATTGTTTATGATAAATTTGCAAAACTGATTAACGATAAAAAGAAATATATATACGTAATCCCCGCAGCGACAGATGTTTTTTATTACAGAAATAACGGAAAAAAGAAAGTTCCTAAATTTGAGGCATTTAAAAAGAACCTTACATCTCAAGGCTGGACAGTCATAGATTTAATAGATGTTTTCGCAAATCTACCCGAGAAAGAAATTCCTGGTTATTTTATCTGTGATGGACACTGGAACGCGAAAGGAAATAAACTCGTCGCTGATCATTTATACAAAGCCTTAAACCAATAATCTTTGTCTCAAATTTATATCAAACAACAAGACAAGGCTGATTCATTTCTTTCGAACACGCCTGCCTTGTTTAGTCACATAAGTATTACCACTATTTTGTCCGTGACCTACCTTACCCCCATGCGTATCTGCGGTTGCATCAGAAAAAGCTCGCTCTGCCTCAAGGACGCTAAAATTACCCTTTACCCCACTTCTACTTCGACCCGTAGTCAATTTAGTGGGATTTGCACCAAGCTCTTCTCGAGCATGTGATAATCGATCTGCTTGATCCCATATTCTATTCGCAATTTGATCCCAAGGTTTGTCTCATGCAATTTAGGGTGTAGTTCTTCAGGGCTCATATTTAATGATTAATTAACCTTAATAAATATAATATCAAAGTTATTCCGACATTTTTACTCACAAGAAAGCCTAAATCGTTTATAATACAAGCATGAACATGTTTAAATCTGTTAAGGCAAAAACAGTAAAAGAATACTTTGATCAACTGTCTCCTGAGCGAAAAGAGCCAATGGAATTTATGCACAAGTTTATCCAAGAAGCAGTACCCTCTCTTAAATCATATTTCTCATATAACATGCCAGGCTATGGCAGCTTCAAATACAAAAACTATAAAAAAGAAACTATTGATTGGCCGGTTATATCTCTGGCCAGTCAAAAAAATTATATAAGCTTATATGTCTGCGCTGTTGAAAACGGAGAATATGTAGCAGAAAAATATAAAGATACTCTTGGTAAAGTAAGTGTCGGGAAAAGTTGTATCCGTTTTAAGAAAATAACAGATCTTAAACTTGATTCTCTAGAAAAAGTCTTAAAGATCGCTGAGAAATCCCCAGGATTAGTGGGTGTTTAAACGCCCTAAAAAAGTACCGCCTATTACTCCTTTATTACCCAATACTCAACTTTCTATCACAACCCTAACGTATAAAGGTTTTATAAAATAAATTATGGAAGCATTTTTTATAGGACTGCTCTTGCTTTTAGTCGGCGGACTTCTAACCTTCACAGGTTATCAATCTTTCAAAACCCTCATCCCTCTATTCGGATTTCTCGCTGGTTTCTCATGGGGAGCTCAGGCAGTAGCTGTGGGCATGGGGATAGGATTTTTATCAACAGTATCAGGCTGGATAGTAGGTTTCGTAGTGGCAATCGCCGTAGCAGCCATTTCTTATCTGTTTTATGAAGTAGCAGTAAGCGTGCTGGCAGCATCTTTCGGGTACTGGATGACTCTTGGATTACTTACTGCAATAGGCTTCCAATCAGGCGGTTTCCTAACGACAGTTCTCGCAGCCACCGCCGGCATCGCTCTCGCAGTAGAAGCTTGGCATTCTAAAGCTCCTAAATGGTTACTAGTAGTATTAACAGCAGCTGTCGGCTCAACCGTAGTAATAGGCGGATTGCTGACAATGTTCGGAGTAGTACCGGTATGGACTCTGGGAACTGATATAGTGTCACTAATAATCCGCCAAAGCTTCTTCTGGTCAATTTCCTGGGCACTTCTGGCAACAGTCGGCTTATTTTCACAAGCCGTAGCATCACAAGCTATAACCGCTGACATATCTGAATACTTAGCTGATTCATATACTTACAGCACGGGGATGGCAGGCGCGAAAGGTGGCCAAGCCAAAAAAAAGAAAATTGATTAGAAAGATGACGCAAACACTATAGCACGAGGACAATAAGAGCCTGATGAGACTCTGGATGAAGAAACGATATAAACGAAACGCCCCAACAACCCTCGTAAAGCTATTTTTAATCTCTAACTAATAAAGAAATTTGTTTAACAATTTTACAACGTGGCGGAGGGTACAGGATTTGAACCTGTGTAGGGATTGCTCCCTCGAGTTTTCGAAACTCGCGCAATTGGCCACTATGCGAACCCTCCTAGTTGGTCGTTAGTCGAAAGTCGCTGGTCGTTAGCAATAAATACTAACTTTGCACATAGATTGTGGCTAGTGACCATTGTCTAATGACCAAAGGCTAAAACAAAGTACGCCCGAGAAGATTCGAACTTCCGACCTCAAGATCCGCAATCTTGCGCTCTATCCAACTGAGCTACGGGCGCAGGTAATGTAGTCCCAATACCCCTTCCTCGCTTGTCTCTCCGCCAGCTGGCGGATCGCAAGCGCGCTCGTCCCGACATATCGGGACTCCGCGCCAATTAACCCGCCTGCATCGCTATGCGAAGCATTGCGGGCAGGGCTACGGGAGCGTGAGTAGTATTTTATCTTATTATATAGGATAGTAGCAACCTAATTTAAGTGCGATTCATCCAGGGGAAAAGTTTTTACCAACCATTCACCGGCTTTATCAGTGAAACTATTGCGTACGACTTCACGATACGGCAAAAAGGGAATAATGGCATTTCGCATCTTATCGCGGGATATTTCCCCAAGTAACATTATTAGCTCACCCGGAAGCAAATCTTTAGTCCGGATATGTAATGTATCTACACCACCTCTCTTGCGAAAATAAAAATCATAAAGCTCCTGCCAAAGATAAAAATGATCTTCTATGGCAACCCCTTCTGTACTTACTCTGTAATGATTTTCTGTCGGAGGTGTTACTGCAAGAGCGAAAGCCACAAATGCTAAGGAGACTACTACAAGCATCAATAAATATTGCGAGAATAGAAACAGAATTACAAGCAGAGTAGACATGATTAAAAGTAGATTTATAAAATAAGATTTCTGTCTCTTTCTGTAAGGCCTTGTGGGCGCTGACCACGAAATGACTGCCTTAACATCGTTAACGTATGCATCTTGTTCAGGGCGTTTCTCAATTGCCGGCACATGATGTTTTATTACATGCTTATCGCTTGAGTTATGTTTTTGGGAAACATGATGCATATTTCTACTCTATCTGCTTTTAAATACACAGTCAAGCTCGAAACATCGATTATCACAACTCAATTTGCTACAATACACAAACGGAGAGGTCGCATAGTGGTCTAGTGCGGATGTCTTGAAAACATCTGTGGGTGCAAGCTCACCGGGGGTTCGAATCCCCCCCTCTCCGC
>CAZNVI010000043.1:0-9739 GCA_964576705.1 uncultured Gammaproteobacteria bacterium
ATTGGCTTGACAATCTGCGTATAATGTAGTCTACAATAGTGAAACGTGATAAGAGATAAGCAAAAAGCAAATAATGATCTATAGCTTTCCCTCGTCTTTTTCTCCTATCACTTATTTATGAAAAATTTAGTAATAGTCGAATCGCCGGCAAAAGCGAGAACCATCGAAGGGTTTTTGGGAGACGGTTTTTTAGTTAAATCTTGTTTCGGTCATATAAGAGATCTCCCTAAGGGAGATAGTGCCGTTGATATAAGCAATGGTTTTACGCCGTCATATGTAATTCCCGATGAGAAAAAGTCTGTAGTTTCAGAATTAAAAAAACTGTCTAAATCATCTGATACTGTCTGGCTTGCATCGGATGAGGATCGTGAAGGGGAAGCTATATCATGGCATTTGACAGAGGCATTAAATCTCGACGATAAGAAAACGAAGCGTATAGTTTTTCATGAAATTACGAAAACTGCTATAACTAGCGCATTAGAAAATCCCCGCGGTATAGACATGAATTTGGTCAACTCACAGCAAGCCAGAAGAATTTTGGATAGGCTTGTAGGCTTTGAGTTATCTCCTGTTTTATGGAAAAAAGTGAAACCTTCGTTATCTGCCGGTAGAGTTCAGTCCGTTGCGGTTCGATTTATAGTCGAGCGGGAAAGGGAGATTCGGGATTTTGCATCTACATCATATTATAAAATTTCCGCAGAATTTAAAACAAGGGATGGAAAAACCTTCATGGCAGAACATAAAGATCGATTTAAAGATAATATTGTTGCTGGAGAGTTTCTTAAAAAATGCATTGGCGCTAAATATACAGTACGGGATATTCAGACTAAACCAGTTAAGAGATATCCGACTCCACCTTTTACTACATCTACTCTTACTCAAGAGGCCAGTCGCAAGCTTGGGTTTTCTGTGGCTCGCACTATGCTTATAGCACAAAAATTATATGAAGCCGGGAAAATCACATATATGAGAACTGATTCCGTAAATCTGTCAGATATGGCTCTTAAAGCTGCACATGCTGAAATAGTTTCCAGGTATGGTAAGGAATACGCAGCCACGAGACAGTATCAAACCAAATCCAAAGGAGCTCAAGAAGCACATGAAGCTATAAGGCCTACTGATTTTAGTAAACAGAAAGTGTCAGGTGATGTCGGAGAAGAAAAATTATATGAATTGATTTGGAAAAGAACGATCGCATCTCAAATGAGTGAGGCTATGCTTGAAAAAACAGATGTAATTATAAGTATTTCTACAGTTGTAGATACTTTAACAGCGTCTGGGGAAGTAATAAAGTTTGATGGGTTTTTGAAGGTTTATCTCGAAGGGCGAGATGACGATGAGGAAGAGGAACATGGATTACTGCCTCAACTTACAGTTGGTGAGACTGTGGACTTAGAGTTCATGCAGGCAATGCAGCGTTTTTTGCGTCCGCCTTCCAGATTCACCGAAGCGACATTAGTAAAAAAACTGGAAGAAAACGGTATCGGAAGGCCATCTACTTATGCTCCGACAATTTCTACAATTATAAAAAGAGGTTATGTCGTTAAAGAAGATCGCGAAGGGGTATTTCGTGAATATGAAGTGCTAATTCTAAAAGACGATAATATAAAACAAACTTCGCGTTCAGAAGTTTCAGGCGTAGAGCGCGCAAAATTATTTCCGACAGATATCGGTATAGTGGTTACAGATTTTTTAACGAAACATTTTATGGATATTATGGATTACCAGTTCACAGCAAGTGTCGAAGGCGAATTTGATGATATAGCACAAGGTAAGCTGGAATGGCAAAAAATGCTCGCCAAGTTTTATAGTCCGTTTCATAAAACAGTAGAAAATACGACTGATAAGGCAGAGCGGGCGAGTGGAGAGCGGGTTTTAGGAACGGATCCTAAATCCGGTAAAGAGATATTAGTTAGAGTAGGCAGATTCGGTCCTATAGCTCAAATCGGAAGAAATACTGAAGCGGAAAAGGCGAAATTTGCAAGTTTACGGACTGGACAAATGCTTGAAACTATATCTCTTGAAGACGCGTTAGATCTGTTTAAGCTTCCGCGTGTATCAGGAAACTTTGAGGAAAAAGAAATGATTATATCCATAGGCAGATTCGGTCCATATATCAGGCATGACGGGAAATTTTATTCTATCCCGAAAACCGACGATCCGCTTATAATTTCACAAGACAGAAGTATTGAAATTATTGCTGCTAAAAGGGAAGTTGAGGCAAATAAAATAATAAAAATATTCCCCCAAGATGAGAATGTACAGGTTCTTAATGGAAGATATGGTCCTTACATAAAATATCATTCTCAAAATGTAAAAATTCCTAAAGATAAGATACCTTCATCTCTAACTTTTGAAGAATGTAAAGAATTGGCCCAAAAAGATGCTGCAAATCCTGATTCCAAAAAACGCCGTGGTCGTTTCGCCCGCAGAAACCGTAAAGGTAATTAATTTATCTTCTAAATGTAACTCCCCTGACATAAAAGCTTCGATATTTTTGTTAATGTTTAAGCGTTTTAGACTGGCGAGTTTGAAGCAGCATTTTAAAATGAAGCTAGGTGGTAAATGTTATTGTATTTATCTTTAAAGCCTTTCTTGTGTCCGAGAATGCGTAGAATACCAAAATATATTATTTATGACTTATGCGAGTGTTGGTTTTTATAGTAAAGGATCGGTGTGGTCAGTATCTAAATAAAAGAAACCTTGTCAATAGTTATTAATTTTTAACACATACACCCCCAGCATCAGGGTAATCTCCATCAAGTCTACACGTATATCCTTGGGGACATTGGTTTTGAGGTAAATTTGCGGCTATGCCTCCACAGAATTTGCCTTCAGGACTTAAAGTCGTTATTGTCGGGGAAATAGATTGGTTAGTTGCATCAGTTAAAAACTTAAAAGAATCAAGCATAGTTTTATACATACTAGTATGCTTCTCAAATTCAGTATCATTTGGATTACTAACATCAAAATCAATTTGATAAATAGAGTTATTATATATTGCAAAAATTCGGCTTTTTGAATGGTCGAAGCCGAATACCTTAAATTCTTTTGCAGGTAAACCATTTAGCGTTGTGTCTTTCACGAACTTAGCCATATTGGTTTTTGGGTCAGCGCCCAGTGGAACGTGATATTGCTCTGCCCATTTTTCAAGTGTTAAAGATTTTATATTTTTAATTACGGTAATTTGAAAATTACCGGCATAGTAATTATTATCAACCTCTTCAAGAAGAATTTTTTGTATCTCATTCCCATCAAGCTCTAGTCGTGAATTGTAGGGAAGTGGCTTTGTGCTATGATTTTGAGTAACTTCAATACTATTCCAACCCTTAGGATATTGTATTGAATATCTGTATTGAGTATTTGTATAGTACATCCACTCAGTATCTTTGCTATTATTTTCGGTTTCCACAGCCTGACTAGGATTAGTATAGTATCTATTTATTTCTTGACGATTTTCCGACGCATCCTTGAAAAAAAATAATCCTACAGAAACTCCTATGAGTAACCCTAAAAACGCAGGCATCCAGTGGAGCCAGGAGTGGCGGTGGGTTAAATGCGGCTTAAGTTGCATGTCATGCGGTTTGGGTAGTTCCATGTCATACGGAGGTTTCAGCTCCATATCATGAGGTGTAGGTAATTCATGAGACGGATCTAAATCTGGAAGTTTCTTTTGAGATGAATCGGCAGAGTCCATAATAATAAGTATGGCATAGTTGTAGATAAAAAATCAAAAACCAATCCGCCAACTGGCGGACAGAAATAAAGATTATAAAGTGAAAATGTTTTATCTTCTATTTCTATATTTGAGATTTAGTTTTTACTCTTTGATCTTGCTTGGGTAAACTGTTTACTACAGTTTAGCAATTACTATTAGTAGAAGAACGACACTAATCTGCGTAGCTATTCCCCATGGTTTATCGAGTCTTGTGTTGATAAGATCCTGAAATTGATATACCCATTTAAACGGTGCAGATGTGATCTTTAAGTACAGGTAAGGTATTGTCAGCCAGTCCAGTAATTGTGCTGTGAAGGCCATAGTAACTCCATAAATAAAATTTACTTCAGTAAAGACAAATAAGAGAAGAAATATAGTTATACATGCGCTACATAAAACGTCTATAGTGCTTTCAACAGTTAGTCGTTTAAGAGATTTCTTATCTTTATGCATTCCCGAATCCCAATGCGGGATAATGTCGCAAATAATATGAGAAGCAAATGCTAATGGAATGCCAAGCGCAGGATTATTTACTAACGCAGCAATTGTAACTCCTATAGCAGCATGGGCAGTAGCGGTCATAGATTAAGTATAAACCTGCCCGCAATGCTAGCGCAAGCGTTGCATGTGCAAGCGTTGCAGCGGGGTATAAAATGGTAAGTATCAAGTATTTTTAACGGTAAAAAGCGATAAGCGAAAATAGATAATTTGGGTTGGCTTGACAGGGTTCCGAAAGCTGTACCATAATAAATGTATGAAATTAAATTTTTGGCTTCAGGTTATTATTTTAGTTTTTTTAGTAAATTTTATGTCTGCTTCAGTTTATGCGCACGAATTTAAAAAAGATGTTTTAGGTGAAAGTATCGCAGCATCGGATGTAGAAGTTCCTCCAGTTAGTGCGGGTCCGGGTATATTTTTACCGGATAGCCCATTTTATTTTCTTGATAGTACTTTTCAGAACATAAAACTCGTGCTCATTTCTTCCCCTGAGAAGAAAGCCCAAATGCATGCGCTCATTGCCCAAGAGCGTTTGGCTGAGCTTCGTATAATGATGGCGAAGAATAATATGACCGGGATCAAACGTGCATTAAGTGAATTGGATCTCGAGAATGATGCTGCGGCAAATGAACTTAAGAATGCATCTTTAAAAGGGAAAGATGTTCGAAATCTTGCATCAAATATAAACGGGGAGATGAAGAGACAGCGCGAGTTTTTAAACTACTTATCTGCCCAATCAAGTGGCGCATTAGAACTTCAGCTGAAAGCAGCTAAAGAGGAATTAAAACTCGCAAAGGTAGAGGTGGAAGATCATTTAGATGAAGATGAGTTATTAAGTGAGGTAGGGGAAAGTATTTCAGAAGACATTAAAGAAGGTATTGAAGAGGCTTCAGAATCAGCAGAAGGATTAGAGCGCTCAATCGACATCCTGTCTAGGCTTGCCAGTGAAGCTGCGAAAAAAGAACAGGTGAAACGCGAAGAAGCGTTAAAGCGGGTCATTGAAGTCAAAAGTGATACGTTGAAAAAGCAAGAGCAGCGTATGTTAGAGCTCGAAATGAAAAAACGTGAAAAAGTATATGCCCTTAAACGAGAGGCTGTCGAGAGTGCCCGTGAGATGGTGGAAGATGCTAGAGCAACAGCTCAGAAATTGGAAGATGCGAAAAAAGCTGAGAAGGAGCCTCCAGTATTATAGTATAATCACTCCATGATAAAACTTGGGGCTTCAGATCTACGTACTACAATTCCAGATCCGAAAGATATCGGTAAAATTAAGAAAAATCCTGTATATATTATCGTGGATAATGTACTTGATACATATAATATCGGGGCAATTTTTCGACTCGCTGATGCTGTCGCTTGTGAAAAAGTGTATCTCTGTGGAGGTAGTGAGACTCCTCCGCATACTAGAATTAAAAAAGCTTCAATTAATACCACTGAGTGGGTGGCGTGGGAATATGCTTCAACTGCAGTTGAAGCAATATCAAATATCAAATATCAAATATCAAATGTCCAAGTAGTTGCAATAGAACAGAGTGAGAAAAGTGTTCCATACATAGAAGTGCCGTATACATTTCCGATTGCATTAATCGTGGGTCATGAGTCGGATGGTGTTTCTAGTGAAGCGATGGAAATTTCAGACTACGTTGTCGAAATTCCTATGTGGGGAGTAAATAAGTCGCTCAATGTTATGGTCTCACTGGGGATCGTTCTTTTTAAAGTCATGGAGAAGTATTCTGCATAGATATAAGAGAATTTTATTCATAACCTCTAAATTTAGGCGGTAGAAAAACATATACCCAGCGCGTAAGCTTTAATTCTCTTCTTATTTAAGAGGGATTAATATCACTTGACAAATGTATAAGAAGATGAATAAAGTATATACAGATGAGAAAGTTAACGAAACTGCATCATAAAGTGACTCACTTTAATAATACTTTAGCAGGCTTTAAATATATAAAGCTTTTGTATGTTTTAAGTTTTGCAGTAGGACTTACTACGTCAGTTTATATTCAGAATCAATCTACAAATTTACTTAGTAAAGCCGATAATTTTGAAGAGCGACCAAAATATATATTCTTCTGTAAAAAAGAGAATTACTCACAAAGGGGTTGTAGTGGGTATATTGATACTGATTCAAACGATTTTCATGGTACTTTTGCAGAAAACCCTGGAGGTTTTTGTTGGAATAATAATCGAGAGATACCCCCAAAGTCGCATAAGATAGTAAATTGTAGTCGAGGCAGATGTGTAGAAAATTGTGAGTCCCTCACGCCTTCACCCACTACGCCTCCACCTACAGCCACCCCTCCTAATTCACCGACTCCTTTGCCTACCGCGGTACCCTCAACAACTAATGCTCCAGGTCGGTGTACAGGGAGTATTCCAGCAAATGCGTCCGCGTGGGGAACCGATGAAGATGATGATTTACAAAATAATAAACAGTGGGAGCATGCATATAGCGATACTGCTAACATCAAATGCCAATTTCGATGCACGTCAGGAATATGGACTGGGACCAGTTGTGGCGGAACGGGAGGCGGGGGAGCTACAGCTACCCCACGTCCGGCTACTGCTACCCCGAGACCAGCAACTAATACACCTCGTCCACCTACCGCGACTCCTACCTCCATGCCTGGAATTAAAGGTTGCGGTATATCATGCGGGAGTACTTCCGAATGCCAATCAGGTTTTCAGTGTATTGATGTTTCCAATCAAACTCTCGGCAACGAGTGCTGGAATGAAGCTCAATGCGGAGGTCCTGCTTTAAGATCAAGGATTGAAGGAGTAGTCAGAGGATGCAATAATGAACCATTACAGGGTGTACCTGTATGGGCCTGGGGAAATACAGTTTTCACAAACCAAAACGGTAAATTCCAGTTAAACAAAGGAGTTAGCTATAATTCAGAAGGTGATATAGCTTCAAATCCTACATCAGTACTGGCAGGAAATGACGCTGTTAAAAATCCTAATGATCCTAAGTTTTTAACCTACGGCTATTTCGATACCAATACCGGCAGACAGTATGACGCACTGCAATTACGTAGCGGCAATTCCTGCGGACTGATAAACTGTACCTTCTCGAGTCGTGTCGGCCAAAGCGGCATCCAAGATGCCCATGAGTTGTATAACGAAGGTACCCCGCAAATTACAAGATACGCCTACAGAATCCATGGTCTGACTGATGAACTGTATGCATATAACTTCGTATTCACAGATTACCATGCAGGTCTTTTTAACTTCAAGAAAATAGACTGTCCTGTTAACACTCAAGCACCTACCCAGACACCTCCCCCTCTCTTATCCTGCAATGCGACATGTACTACAGATGCCCAGTGTCAGAACACTAATTCCAACTGGTTCTGTTCGCAGACATATAATTACGACACTTCAGGCTGGGTAGAAGAAACTAGCTACTTTAATAATATTTCTTTAAGCTCAGGGAAAATTACAGGCTTAAATCTCCGCCTGAACAACGGTAAAGTATCTGAGCATATAGTAAAAGGAGGTAAAATCTACTATCGTCCGGGGTATAACGAACCTATTATTGATGTAACCCAGGATGTTAATCCAGCAGGCTGTGCAAATCAAACTGGTATCACTCCACAAGAATGTGCCGCAACAGCAGGAACCATTATTGGCTTCAACAGCTTTTCATATGCCCGGGAAGACGGAAAATCTGTCACAGCACAACACCTTATCCGAAAGAAAAACTCAGGAGAAGTAGTTATGTACTCAAGAGAGATAGTGCAGGGCGTGGATGGTTGGGGAAAGCCCTGGGATTTGAATTTGAATACATATTTTTCTAATAATTCAGTTATCTCAGTTATCGGTTCGAAAAATAATATAACAGCCTTTACTGCTTATTTTCAAAGTATAGATAAGTATAGAATACAAAACGTGGTTGGAGGAGGAATTATATTCCAGAGAGCTCTAGGATACTACGGATGGGGTAACTCCATGGCTCAATTCGCCTGGTGTACAAATAACGGATTATGCGGATATAATCCGAATGGTACCGGTAATCCGATAATAGCTTTTGAGCAAGTGGAGCTGCAGAATGGAAATATATCAAGATATCTTGTCCGCAAAGATGGAAAAGTTTATAAAAATGTAGGCTACAAACAGGCCCAAAAATGCAGACTCAAGAGCCACATGTGGAACACATCTTGTCAAACGTATTAAAATTAATCTTTACGGAGAGTTTTAGATAATCATCCTACATCAATTACATTGAGCTCTTCTTGACAAAAGGTTTTTTATATATATAATGTAATGACGATATGTAATTTTTGGCCGAAGCTTAACTGATTCCCGCTTTGGCGGGATTTTTTGTCTTTAGCCTTAATTATATATTACTTCTTTACCTCTTAACTTTCCCGATTCAATCGGGATAACAAGTCGAAAGATTTTTTGCTCATTGATAATCAAAAAGTGGTAGGGAATTTTTTAGATTCGGATTTCCCTCCTCGCACATTACGCGCGAGGTTTTTATCCGAGTCGTTTGAATGGAGAATAATTTTTTGTCCCCCTTCGCTCTTTTAGAGCTTCGGAGGACTGCAAAAATTTGACTCCGTCAAATTTTTTTGAGAATTTGATCCTGGTTCAGGATGAACGCTGGCGGCGTGCCTTAAGCATGCAAGTCGAACGGGAGCCGCAAGGCTCAAGTGGCAGACGGGTGAGTAACGCGTAGGAATCTACCCCTAGGAAGAGCATAGCCCCTCGAAAGAGGGGGTAATACTCTATAACTGGAGTCTCGAGAGGGCACCAAGTTTCCCTTTCGACGTGCTTCCCAAAATAAATTTGGGTTTGCTTCGCAAAACAGCACTGCTCTCCCTCCTTTTCAAAAAAGGAAGGAAGAAGAGCAGCGAGCGAAGTCGAAGACCCGATTTATTCGGGCGAGCGTCGAGAAGAAACCATTGGTTTCGTCTCGAGATTCTAGAAAAGGACTTAACGGTCCACCAAGGGAGGAGCCTGCGTCCTATCAGCTAGTTGGTGAGGTAAAGGCCCACCAAGGCGATGACGGGTAGCTGGACTGAGAGGTTGGACAGCCACAACTGCACTGAGACACGGGCAGTACATCTACGGATGGCAGCAACTGGGAATATTGCGCAATGGACGAAAGTCTGACGCAGCGACGCCGCGTGGAGGAAGAAGGCCTATGGGTTGTAAACTCCTTTTATTATGCCGTTCACAGCATTTTGAATAAGCCTCTACTAACTACGTGCCAGAAGTCTCGGTAATACGTAGGAGGCAAGCGTTATCCGGATTCATTGGGCGTAAAGTGTGCGTAGGCGTTCCGATGTGTCGTGTTTTAAAAACCAAAGCTTACCTTTGGGGTTGGACACGAAACTATCGGAATTGAGGTTTGACAGGGGTGACGGAACAGTTAGTGTAGCAGTGAAATGCGTTGATATTAACTGGAACACCGATGGCGAAGGCAGTCACCTGGGTTTTACCTGACGCTGAGGCACGAAAGCTAGGGGAGCGAAACAGATTAGAGACCTGTGTAGTCCTAGCCGTAAA
>CAZNVI010000044.1:0-8971 GCA_964576705.1 uncultured Gammaproteobacteria bacterium
CTCCTCCTAAGGTTAAATTCTGCATGTTAGTTGTTGCTAGATTACCTGTTCCTGTCAAATACACAGCATTACTTCCTGAATTAGCAGAGATAGATGCCGTAGGCGTACCAGAGTTCATATTGAGCACACCGAATTTAGCAGAGGATGTAGCTGAACCTCCTAAAAGTAAATCTAGAGTAGGATTGGTATTGTAAGCAGCGCCGTTAGCTATTCTCAAGCGGGCAAGTGTGCTGTCTAATGTAATTATGGCTGTAGTTGAGCTATCAAGTAGGTCAAAATCTTGAGAACTGAATTCCAATGTTTCAGTGTCTGTTAATGATTGAGAGTCTCCATTTACCGTAATGATCCCTCCTGAGCTTCCGCCGGAATCTGCAGCACATGACCATATACCATTTGGTTCATCCCATTTAAGTACTTGCCCATTCGTACAGCCTTGAATTAAAGAAATCGTATCTCCGCTAGAATCAGCAAATTCCAGACCCGAGCGGGAGGATGTCATTCCTGCGCCGTCGCTTGCTGAAAGTAAGTTTACAGTCAAATTATTTCCGGATATAGCAAGCCCGTTGCCCGTGAAATCATCTATCGTATCTCCATTTCTTATAATGCTACTTAAGAAAGTAGTGGGATCAGAGATGGTTATGTTATCAGTCCCGCTGTTAATTGTTATCAGTCCCGTGGTGGAACCGCCAATAGTTAATGCATTTAAACTGGTCGTGGTTAATGCGCGGGATCCTCCATATAACGTTAAATTACCTGAAGCAGAAGCGTTTCCGGCTACATCGAGTGTCGCAAGTGGAGAAGTAGTACCGATCCCGACAGATCCTATGCCATTTAAAGGGTTAAGGATTATATTACCCGTAGTATTTCCTCCTAGAGTAAGGGTCTGATTATTAGTAGTCTGCACCATGCCTGTAGTGTTAAAAGTTAAAGTGCCTGATGTAGTGGCATTTCCGCTACCGCCAAATATTTGAAACTTTGCAGAGCTTGTGGCTGCACCGCCTATAGCTAGATCATCTGTGATATAGGCCGGGGCTACGACTCCACTAGCTCGCTGCCAGAATGCAGAAATTCCTCCTGTTGAGATAAGATTGCCGCCTATATAGACATCCCTTCCGATGTAAGCATCTCTCCACTGTAGGCTACTTGAGCCCAGATCATATATATTGTCGGTATTGGGACCTACACCTCCTTCTACCTGTAGCTTAAACGCAGATGGATTGGCAGTGCCAATCCCGACTGAGTCAGATGCGGTGGTCAGACGGACTACTGTTCCGTCATCCATGAAGCCCGGCGAAAGACCAGTTATCGTAACTGTTTTATTACTTGTGTCGGACGATAGCGTGATTCCGGTACCCGGCAGGAACTCTATAGTATCTGCATTGCTGCCGGCTGTGATATTGTCTGATCCTATTTTTATAGTTTTGAATATGTTTTGAGCTGATCCTTTATCGTTATTTGTCAGAAGTAACCCGTTAATCGTTATTCCATCTTCTCCTGTTAATTCCAATTCACCGGTTTCTCCCTGGAGTGACAGTACGCCGGTGTTGGTGATAGTAGGAGCCTGCCCATCAGATACGGTTATGCCAGGTCCACCAGTAAGGCTATAGATTATATTTGGAGCTGTAATATCCGCCGAAAATGTAGCGACGTTGCCTACGAGGAGGCTTTCTTTTAATTCAACGAAGTCAGTAAACTCGGATGGGACATTAACTTGAAAAAGAAAACTTCTGGTAGAAGTACTGTCAGCTAACACTAGTTTTTCCCGGTCAATTAGCTTCAGGTTAGTTTTTTGGGAAAGTTTATTTCTCGCAGTAAGCTTATCGCCGAGAATCGTGAGGTTCTGTAAAAAGCCTGATTCTGTCGGTATATCAGTGAGGCCTAGTAACGTAAAGCTAAATATGGCTAGCAACAATACACTGATGCCGCTTAAGGCATAAAGTGATTTGATGTTTTTAAAAAATGACCACTTAGGATCTTTATTTACAGCATCTTGGGTTTTTTGAGAATTATTGATTTGTTTTTCCTGGAAGTTCGAAAGCTGTATATCTGTGTATCTCCTCTGATTACCGGGTGTTCTTTGAGGAATAAGTATGCCTTTTTCTTCCCAGCGACGGAGGGTCTTGGTAGATACGCCGAGTATGTCGGCAGCTTCTTGAATAGTTAATAGTTTATTTTCCATAGTTTCATCTACAAATTAATCCTAATTTTGCAATGTGTTTTAGTCATTCGCAGTAATTCGGATAACGGTGAAGCTTGTGAGATTTTGTCTCGCATACGAATTTATACAAATTATCTCAACGGTATCTGTATTCGGATCAATTCGTAATTACAAAAGTTGTACATAGCTTCAATGTCCAAGTATGTATATATTTATTTAAAAATAGCTCGGAGGCTGTGTCAAGTATAATATAAAATAAGCCTTTAATCTTATCTTAATCACATCAGAATATATATAATCAGCCACGAGTGGCAAGTGTTTGTGAAAATAGCATATCTGATAAGATTATGATAAGATTATTTACACAGAGATTATTCAGTCTTATACGACTTGATTAAGAGATCTAGATTACTGTGTAGCACTGAATCACATAGGCTGACAATATATAGTTGATGATAAATTAACTGCGAAAAAACTTAAGCAGTTTTTTGTGAAAACAAATTTGATATTTGTTTCTAATCCTTTCTTGTACAAACTTGGACATGGCCTCAGAAATGGGGTGTCCAAGTATTGTTTTCGGATTTACGGTCATTGTGCTTAACTAGGCGGGATGGTCGATTCCGTCCCGATTAATCGCGGATACGCTCGCCATGAAAATATTAATTTATTTAAATTTTTAGTTGCAAATAGTCTAAAAATCGACTACGCTTTACTTAGGAATAATATGAGCTTGAGATATTTAGTTTACGCTTCACTTTTAACACTTTTTGCTTTCATGTTTAATAGCGCAGGTTTAGCTGTGGCTGCAGATTCATCCCAGGGAGTAGCAATTGATATAAAAATTGAGGATGGATCAGTGCCGGATGGTTCGATAATAAGCCTTAATGACGGTAAGTACCGCTTAAGTACGATTCCATATGATGGAGCTGTATACGGCATAGTTACAGAAAATCCGGCTGTGGCTTTTAAAGATTTAGATTCTACTGATAAGCATTCTATTATCACTCAAGGGCGTGCTTTACTACGCGTATCTACGAAAAACGGTCTTATAAAAAGCGGAGACTTGATAACTACATCTACTATTCCCGGTGTCGGTCAGAAAGTTACAGAAAACGGTTATGTAGTAGCTATAGCAGAGCAGGATTATTTAGAAACTGATCCACAAAGAGTTGGTGTGATATATTCAACACTGCATTTAAATTTCGGCACTTTGTCCTCCGGAATACGCGAGAATTTAATTTCCAGCCTTTTGCAGGGCGCTAGAGCTCCTTTCTCGTCGCCTGTTAACGCCCTAAGATATATTATGGCAGGACTTGTGGCTTTTTGTTCATTCGGCGGAGGCTTCTTATTTTTCGGAAAGGTATCAAGTAGAGGGGTAGAAGCTGTCGGAAGAAATCCATTAGCTAGAAGATTTATATTGCTTAGCGTAATGTTTAATGTAATACTTACGCTTGGAGTTATGGGTTTTGGAGTTGCCCTTGCGTATATTATATTGGTAATATAATAAAGAGTCATAGAGTCACAGCGGCAAAGAGTCAAAGTAAAAAACTTTGCAGCTCTGACTCTCTGGAGCTTTGACTCTCTATCATTCTGCCTTATGAATTTATTATTAATTTTAGCTTTCAGTACAGTAATCAGCACCTTAAGCTTGGCTATCTTAGCTTGCATTTTTTACTATTTGAAGCTTCATGAGAAGCATGATGAGCTTATAAAGCAAAATTTATATCTTAAACAGCACATATCTGAAAAAGGCCTTGAGAAAATAAACGTTGCCCGCGAAAAAGCTTCTAAAATAATAACTGATGCTTCAATTCAGGCAGATGAGATTCTTAAGAAGGCTGAGACCTTAAAGTCTGATACCGGTAAACAGTTGGCAGATGAATTAATTGAACTTACCCGAAAACAAAAAGATGAATTAACCAAAGCCGCTGAGAATCTTCGGACAAGTTTTCTGGATGTCATTAGCCATCTACAAGAAGAAGATATCAATATACTTGAAAATGTAACAAAAGATATCGAAAATGCAGCGATTAATGAGGTACAAAAATTCGAAAAACAATTACATGATGCGACGATTGGCCAACAGGAAGTTATAGACCAAAAAATCCAAGATGCCTTTGCAAAGGCTAATTTCGATATCGAGGAGTACAAAAAAACAAAAGCGGGTGAAGCAGATAAGAAGCTACATGCTCTTTTGCAAAGCGCAGCAAAAGAAGTAATAGGCAAGAGTCTAAGCTACGAGGACCATAAAGATATAATAATGTCAGCTTTAGAAGATGTAAAAGCGCAGATGGGAGAAGGTTCTTAAGAAATCAAAAGTCAATCCGTCAGCTGGCGGATGAATTTTTAATTGGTATTTAAGCCTCATCGAGCTTTGAGATTTAATGGGAGGGCATAAAACACTATTATATGCAAAGTAATACTGATATATATTCTGATATATTTGAATCGATACATTTAAAAGAAGAAGCTTGGGATTTATCTGAAGGATTGGATGGTATTCTTTCGGGGATGTATAACGTGACTGGTACAGGTTTGGTTACCAGAATAAACAACAGGTTTTCTAAAGATACAGCCAGTGCAATAGTTCTATGCATGGAAAGAAATCGGATTGATCCTGATAATCTTGCATCGTATAAGCAGTTTTTTGACACTTTTCAGGATCACATTAAAAAAGCTAAGATTGCAGACTTGACGTTGGCTACTAGGCCTGAGGCTGAATTGATAGATAGTGTAAGTAATTTTCTTCGCAAAGCCTTTTCGAATAATAATATCCTTATAAGTTTGCGCATAGATCCATCTATATTAGGCGGTATTGAGTTTATATGGAACGGAAAATATTTAAACCTCAGTCTCGAAAAGAAGATTAACGAATGGTTTAAAAATAAAAATGAAATCATTTAATGAATATCTTGAGAAATCAAATGAGGTCGGTTTCGTAGAGGCTGTTAATAATACAGTAATATCCGTGAGTGGCTTACCCTCAGCTAAGCCTCAGGAGATAGTTATATTAGAAACCGGGGAGAAGGGCTTGATTCTTAATCTACATTCTGATTTGTGTGATGTTTTGCTTTTTTCAAAAAACTATATAAAAACAGGCACGAAGGTCACGCGGACGAAAAACGCGCTCTCCTTAGAAGCAGGGCCACATCTTTTGGGAAAAGTCATAGATCCATTCGGTAAACCCATAAATTCGGAAGGATTTGCTCAGGAGTTGACAGGTATCGATACTGTTTCATTACCCGTAGATACAAGCCCGCCCGGTATTGAGTTAAGAACGAGGATTGAAGAAACATTCCAAACCGGTGTCGCTTCAGTTGATCTAATTTTACCCTTGGGGAAAGGCCAGCGCGAGCTTGTGGTCGGGGATAGGAAAACCGGGAAAAGTATCTTTTTACTTTCTAGCATGCTTATGCAGGCGAGATTAGGTGCGGTTTGTATATATGTAGCAGTAGGTAAAAAACAGTTAAGCTATAAGATGACTGAGGAATATTTGAAGGCAAATGGCGTTATGGAGCAGTGCATAATTGTGGCAAGCAGCTCTGAAGAAGCCCCTGTCAATATATTTTTAGCTCCGTATGTAGGCATGACTTTGGCTGAATATTTTCGGGATCTCGGGCGCGAGGCATTCATTATCTTCGACGATTTAACTACGCATGCTAAATACTACCGCCAGATAAGTTTACTTACTAAACGTTTTCCGGGCCGTAACTCATACCCTGCAGATATTTTCTATGCGCATTCACGGTTATTAGAGCGGGCAGGTAATTTTAAGGTACAGACAAGTGACGGAGTAGATAAGAATGTGTCTATTACTTGTTTTCCGGTCGCAGAAACGGTTCAAGGAGACCTCACTGGCTATATCCAAACGAACCTGATGTCTATAACAGACGGTCATTTATATTTCGATATTGACCTTTTCGGAAAAGGCCGACGGCCTCCGATTCATCCTTTTTTATCAGTTACCCGTACCGGTAGGCAAACGCAAGATGCCTTAAGGCAGAGCTTGTCGCGGGAGATTTTCAGCTTTTTATCACTATATGATAAGATGCAGAATTTTACACATTTCGGAGCGGAGGTAAGTGAGACTATAGCGGCAACTTTACGCACAGGTACCAAGATTACAGCTTTTTTCGATTACGTCTCATCATTAGGAGTGGTAATCGACCTTCAGGTTTTCTTGTTTTCACTTCTTTGGGTTGATTTATGGAAAGATAAATCCGCAGATGTTATGAAATCAGATATGGCGCGCATAATCAGCACATACAATACAGATGAAGCATTAAGAAAAGAGGTTGAAGATATGGTTAAGAATTGTGATTCATTTAATAAGTTACTTGGACAAATAAGAGGTAAACCTGAAGGGTTTTATAAGAAGATAGGATTTTAAGTTAAATTATAAATCAAAGATAAAATCTAAAAGATACAAATGAAAAATAAAAAATATTTATATTCAATTTATAATTTTTATCTTTGAGATCTAATTTTTAATATTTTATTTATTTTTTTGTATGGCTAACAAACATGAACTTAAAAGTCTGATAACTGATCTGTCGATGCTTAAAATCCTGACACAGACATATCAGCAAATAGCAGCAAATCATATTAGAAAGACCAGGACTTCAGTAGTCTTAAACCGTGAGTTTATAACTGATCTTTTACAGTTATTTCAGGATGTAAGGACTGCCTATAAGGATGAGCTGATGATCCTTATGAAGAAAAAAAAGATTAAGCATACTAAAAATCTCTCCTTAATTAAGCGTAACGGAAAAGTTGCAGTGGTATTTATAGCTGCTAATACCGGCCTTTACGGTACAGTCGTAAAAAAGACTGCATCTCTCATGAATGATTTTTTGAAAAAAAATGAAGCTGAAGTTACGATTATAGGGAGAAACGGAGAGACATTATTTAAGGAGCTTAATCCAAATAGAAAATATACACTTTTTGATTTCCCCGATACATCAATTGATGCTATAAAGTTAGCCAATCTTGTTTCGCATTTGATCCAATATGAAAAAGTATTGGTTTTTTATTCACAGTTTCAAAGTATCGTATCTCAGAGTCCTACAATCAGCACGCTTGATAGTAGTGTGGCTTTTGAGGAAGGTGAGCAGGAAAAAGTAAAAAAGTACTTGTTCGAACCGTCACTTGATCAAATAATTGTTTTTTTTGAGACTGAGGTTTTCGGCCTGATTTTTGAGCAAACTGTCCGTGAATCGCAACTTGCTAAGCAGGCTTCCAGAATGTATGCTTTGGATGTCGCAATTCAAAACATCAACACAAGCTTAAGATCAACTGAAAACCAATCGAACATTTTGCATCATAGAGCTATTAACGCTAAGCAGGTGAATAGCCTGTCCAGTATAGGGATATGGGGATAATTAAGGTGCAAGGGTGCAGAGATGCAAGTAAAATAAAAAATTGCGGCTCACTTGTCGCTCTGAATCTTGCACCTTGAACCTATTTAAATATGAAAGGTAAAATTGTAAGCATAAATGGACATGTAATTGAGGTTTCATTTAAAGGTGAAGTACCTTCTTTAAATGATGTTTTATGTTTGGAATCTGATAAGTCTGTTCTTATGCAGGTCTATACGTCTTCAGATCCGGGAAATTATTTTTGTTTCTTGCTTTCAGCTACGAACGATATCCATAGGGGACAAATAGTTATAGATTCAGGAAAACCACTCACTTTTCCTGTCGGGGACGTAGTGCTCGGCCGGGTTCTTGATGTTTTCGGCAAAGCCCATGACGGTAAAGCAGAGTTGCAAAATCCAGAACAGAAACCTATTTTCGGCCCATCGGTTAAGTATGCAGACCTTTCAACTAAACAAGAAATACTCGAAACAGGGATTAAAGCGATAGATTTTTTCGCTCCCATGTTGAAAGGCGGAAAAACAGGTTTATTTGGCGGTGCCGGGGTAGGCAAGACACTATTATTAACTGAGATTATCCATAACATAGTACAACTTACTAGAACAAAAGAAGCTACTAAAGATATCTCGATATTTGCAGGAATCGGTGAACGATCAAGGGAGGGTCAGGAATTATATGAATCGATTAAAGATAGCGGTGTATTGCCTTATTCGGCCTTGATAATGGGTCCGATGGGTGAAAATCCTACAAACAGATTTTTGACAGCCTATGCTGCGGCCACTGTAGCTGAGTATTTCAGAGATCAAGCCCAGAAAAATGTACTATTTTTTATTGATAATATCTTCCGATTCGCTCAAGCGGGTAATGAGTTATCACTTCTAATGCGCACACTTCCTTCTGAAGATGGATACCAAGCGACTTTAGATTCGGAAATGGCAGTATTCCATGAACGCTTGCTTCCCACGAAAAACAATTCTATCACTACCATTGAAACTGTATATGTGCCTAACGATGATATTTTAGACCAGGGTGTGCAAGCAGTATTTCCATACCTTGATTCAGTGCTTTATTTTTCGCGGGCGATTTATCAGGAGGGCCGGTTTCCAGCCATAGATTTAATATCATCAACATCTAGTGGTTTAAATCCGGGGGTTGTGGGGGATTTTCATTATAAAGCTGCACTGGAAGCACAAGCTCTTCTTAAAAAGTCACTTAGCCTTGAACATATAGTTTCTCTAGTCGGAGAATCAGAACTCTCAGCCGATGATAAGATAATTTATCTACGTGCTAAAAAGCTTCGGAATTATATGACCCAAAGTTTTTTTGTGGCATCGTCTCAAACCGGAAGAATCGGGATGTACGTGCCTTCGGAAATAACAGTAAAAGATGTTAAAAAAATTATTGACGGAGAACTTGATGGAATTTCAGAGGAGAAATT
>CAZNVI010000045.1:0-4313 GCA_964576705.1 uncultured Gammaproteobacteria bacterium
AAAAGCGGACGTTTCTAATTTGGAGAGTAGGACATTTCTATTTTGGTGTAATATTTGGAGGAGGGGACTTGCGTTCACAAGTCTCAAGAATTACGATGAAGATAAAATATCGGATTATAGTTTTGTCTATGCTTTTATTGGTTATTGCCTTGGTGGCGTGTTCGCCACCAGGTAACAATACAGATTCGGCCGAGCCGACGACATTCGCAACTCCGCTTCCTCCTCCTACTCCCTCAAAAGAGGAGTTACTGAGCATTCTGAGTCATTATGACGAAGGATGGCTACTGAGTGAGAGGACAGTGTATAGGCTACAAGAATTCTGTGCCTATACCGAAGAATGCGAAACCACCCACTTATGGTTGGGTGGCTATGGTTACGACTGGTCTAGTTACAGCACTGTCGTGACGGCGGATAAGATTACTGTTGAGGGCGTATTTATCGCCCATGTATCTTATTCCGATTGGAATGAAAAATGTCCAGATGGGCAGCATAGGTTGTCCGCCAACTATAACACGTCCGGGCAGGGTGTCCGGAACCAGGTAGGGGAAACGATCCCGGCATTTTGCATTGTATTCATCGATTGATCTGTCTCAAAGGGCACCTTCGGGTGCCCTAGAGAATTCAAAGACTTGTCTAACCCGCGTGGTATGTTCTTTTAATTTATTATCCAACCCCCTTAGCTTTCAGTTTTTTATTCCTAACCATTAGCTATTTGCCATATGCCATTAGCTAATTAACAATCCGCCTTCCTTCGCTAAAGCTGCCTCCTTCGCCGAAGTTGCTACGAAGGTTGAGACGGTGGGCAGGCCAGTTAAATTAATTAACGATCCACCAGTTAAATTGAACCTCTTGCGTTGTTATTACTGGTATTTGTACGGTAAATGAGCCTTTAATTCCATACATAGGATCTTCAGCTGTTTGGCGGGCAAGATAGGGGACTGAGTTAGTAGTTTGAGATTTAGGAGTTATATATATTAGCGATTCTTTAGTGACATAAGGTGAGTAAATCGTACGCGTTGTGTAACCTCGTGTAATTGTTCCTAAGCCTGCAGAGCTACTCGAAACTGTATCTATTGCTGAGGTATCAGCTGATGCACCTCTGATGATATTAAGCGACCCTAAAGCAGCATCTTTGAAAGTCGCAGTGCCGGATGCGATTAAATCTCCTAAATTATTTATTGATAGCACTCCACTACCACTTGCGTTTTTCACTACTAGTTTTCTATCGTTAAGTGCTTGTATCGATGCTGAGTTAGCATTATTTATAATCGACTGCGAACCGTTTTGATCACCTGGCAGTTGGATAATGAGATCAGATCCAGGAACAGGAGCTATAACGTTAGCAGACAAGTTACCTTTTATGCTTACATCTTTTGCGAAGTTTGCATTTCCGAAAACTTCAAGATTTCCATTTGTATCTAAGTTCATTAATCCTCCCATAAATCGTATATTGCCTTGTTTTAATGGTTGAATTTCTAAATCAGCACCTAAAACATTTATAGAATTTTCAGCCAATATAAAATTCCCTGCAATCGTGACTCTATCTGAAGCAGATAGATCTACTACGCTTGTATAGCCTAAGACCATTAATCCTTGATATATAGTCGTGAAATCTGAGTTCAGGTTAGGTACATAAGATAGAGACGCAGAGTGAGAAGCTAGAGGAATGAAGTCAGTCGTCAATCGCGAGTCGTTAGTCGTTAGCTCAAAAGAATTATTTGTTTCGCTAGATGTAGAGCTGGTAGGAGAATTGTCAGCTAAAATATTAGGGGATATAGCAGGTGTCGGTGTCAACTGTTCGTTATTCTGTGCTGAGTTAGATGCGTTATTATATATATTGTATATGTTTGTTACATTAGCTGAATTAGTTGAAGTATTTTGCTGTGCTGCTAATGTCGCGAGTTTATTCTCCAACTTCGCCAAGGCTTCGATGGACAAGCCTAAGCCTTCGATATCAGATGCTATAATTTTCCCCGCTCTTAATGTTCCCGCAATCGATGCATCTTTAGCGGTAAGTGTTCCGCTTAAAGTCGCATTGCCGTTTCTATCAAATCTTGCAACCGCTGATGCCGTAGATGATTTAGAATTAAGAATTGATAACTCAGAGTTTTCCAGACTGACACCAATTAAAGAATCAGAGCTAAGAGGAGAAATGAAGTCTGTCTTGACGTTATCGGCAGCTATAAAAGGTGTAATTATGCCAGATTTGTTATTAATTAGAGATCCTTCCGCGACTTCAAGTATATATTCCCTAAGACTTACTCCTGCAATTGATAGGCTATCTGTAGTTATAGCTAGACTGTCGAAAATAGCTTCATTTGCAGTTATCAGTCCTGCTTTTAATTTGCCAATTAAAATTCTCGCAAAGGCTGAAGAGTTACTTAGGAATTTGCCATCAGCTTTTATCTTATATTCATCCTCTTCTTTTATTAAAATGACATTACCATTTATATCAACATTATTGTCCATAGAGTCTTTTAGTAAGTGTATTTCAGAATATAATTCCCTTATTCCGGAAAGAGCTAGCATGGTAAGTTCTGGACCATACTTCACCATCTTATAGCCGTTTTTATCAGTTTCAACCAAGTCGGGAAATAATTGTTCTACTTCTTGTGCGATAAGGCCATAGGACATTCCGCTGCCGAAGGCATATTCGGGGAATTCATCAGATTTCATCCTGAAAGTTACCGGCCTTAGCTTCGACAACTTATCCAATACATTCTCAATTGGCTTAATATCTTTCTTAAAGCGCTCATCCGACGAGCAAGTTCCGGCTAATGCAGTGCCATCAAATCTTTTCAGACATCCGTCAGTGCCTGTGGTGCCTATGCGGACATCCCCGAATATATGAAGCTTATCTGTTAATGCTGTGTTCGTTCCTATGCCTAAGTTGCCGGTATTAATAAATGAATCTTGGCCGGATAATCCTGCCAGTTTTATAAGAGCATTGTTTGCTGTATCGCGGCCTAGAAGTAATGAATCGGCAGTATTTAGAAGCGAAACTGAATTACTTTCACGCTTCAAAAACCCGCTAGTTGTTGCCATGGGAGATAGGAAAAGATTATTTAAGTAAGCATTATTAAACGAATTAGATAAAGAACCGAGATCGAATTTGCCGGATTCAGAAGCTATGATATTACTTGCTATCCTTCCTTTTAAGAATATATTATCTGTAAAGCTGTCTCCGAGAGTTGAGCTCCCATTTGAGATGAAATTGTTTCTGATAGTGGTATTTCCTAAAGTCGCTCCGAGAATCAATTCAGAAGCTGATTCGCCTATATAAAGGTTTAGGGCGTTTTCTGGTAGCAAGTGGAACGTAGATTCATTAGTTGTCAGACTATTACCATTCACTGCTAAGTTATTATCAAACATTGCATTACCGATAAAATCGAGAGTGAATTTAGCAGTTCCACTACTTGAAGCGTTAATAAGCATACCTACTGAATCCTGTCTTATATTTAATGCAGCCACAGCACTAGAAGTGGCCAGAATCGCAAATGTATCATTGACTTCGACTGATCCTAGGGCTTCAGCGAAGTTGTTATTTTCAGACGAATTAATTAGTGGCTTTTGGGTGTCTATCATGCCTATGCCGTCAGGGTTTATGGTTACATTTCCATTGCTGCCTGTATTCGTGGTAAGACTTAAGGTATTTCCGCTGATGCGAAAGTTTCCTTCAGTGGCCTGAAAAGTAGGTCCGGTTATTCCTCCAATTGACAAGTTGCCGGCTGAGTCTAGTGCAAGGAGGGTATTATTATTATCCCCAGTGTGTGTAATAGGCTTTAGGCCTTGAACTGATTGAGAGTCACTGCTTAACCCTACAGTTGCGATTTTTTCACGAGGAGACATTTCAGGATTTTGGCCTCGGGTGACACCTAAGTATATATCTGGATTATCGTCAAGAGTATTGTCATCTATGGGAGTACCTCTGCCAAGTAAAGCTATAAAATTTCCATTTTCATCCGGAGTTACTGATAAAACTTCCTGCCAGAGCAGAGCTGAGCCTGATGATAAATCATCCTTATATAGAGAAAACCGCAGGGTAGACTGAGTTATGATGGGACTATTGGATTCATCTGCGATACGTCCTTTAAATGACAATATTCGCGGAGGCGAGAGAGGGAGAGAGGCAAATACCGGTTGATTCGTGTCAGGTTTTTCAAATAAGTTATACTGGATCCAATAGGTAAGTATGCCTATAAAAACCAAAAGTAAGGCAAAATGTAAATAATGGCTTATGGGATTCTCGTGGTATTTTTTATACCAATCAGGTCTTTTGTGCCGGATTATATGGTATATCTTTTTATGGACGG
>CAZNVI010000045.1:4413-8744 GCA_964576705.1 uncultured Gammaproteobacteria bacterium
TTATACCAATCAGGTCTTTTGTGCCGGATTATATGGTATATCTTTTTATGGACGGGAAGTTCATCTAGGGAAATGTTTAGCGGGTCGTAAAAGTGTTTGCTAATATTTGAGAATCTAGGTATGGCTGATTTAGCAGTGATTACTGTTTTTCCTTCAGAAATGCCTTTTATGATTAAATTATCAATTGGTGTGCCCTGTAATGAAGCTAGTTTTTTTGAGTCTTTAGTTAAGGATTTAAAAATATTTCTTCCGGTAAGCCCAAATAAGCCATACTGAGCTTTTTGAATCATGCCTACAAGCGGGAGTATAAAGATCGTATCCAAAGCTAGGCCTAAGCCATGACTTAATAAGCCTAGTAGTCTGAAAGGTGCGAATCTAGATCGAGTTTTATAATTGTTATTTTCAGAAACATCAAGTTTGACTTGATCCATATTTTTTAAATGTTCAAAAATTTCATTTTCAGATATATCAGATCTTACGTTTCCGATCTTATGAAGATTTATCATTTGGGTTTCACCAATGAGATTTTTTGAATACAGATAGAAGAGATATTTTCTGATTGCAGAGAGCTTACGGTTCACTGAAATAGGCGAGAATTGCCTCTCTTCCAGCAATCTATTTTTATAGGCCTCAATTAATTGACTGGAAATATTTTTATATAGGCTTTTTTTATCGTCTGCCTGGTCAGTTACGGCTTGGATCCAATCTATGAATTGTCTTATATCTAATAAATAATTCTTTATAGTTTTAGCAGAGCAGTTTTGGCTATACAGATAATCCTTAAAGGGTTTTATATATTGGTCTGTCAAATTTTGCTCTGAATAATTTTGATTTGCAGTATTTGTATTAAGGCTGTAATTCCCTAAAGCAGGATTAATATTAACCAAGCTTTGCTCTTTTAAAATAGAGAAAAACTTTCGAAGGGAAGCTAAGTGACGTTCTATACTTCTTAGGGATAGTCCTATGGTATCAGAGTGGGGGTTATCTAATAAGCTTTTTTGATAGGTATCGATGGTGATATTTGTAATATCATCGGGCTGAAATGTTTTCGGAAAAGCGTTTTCATACCATTTGACGAAGCGTGAAACGTCTGATATATAGTTTTTCACAGTAGACTTAGAGTGTTTCTGTGAAAACAAATAAGTTTTAAAAAACTCGACATATTGGTTCATAGGCAGTTGACGTCATCTAGCTTCAGAATTATACAAATTATACCGATTATCCCAGATTAATATGCTCTACTATTAGCCTAGATGAGATAAGTTAGCTTGTCAAGAGGCTAAAAACAATAAACAAATGATGTATTTTTATACATATCGATATATATAAAAAACCGTGAAAAAGGACTCATATCAAATTTCACCGATCATATTTGTAAAGAAGTTATAATTTTCTGGTATTTTTCATGATCAACATATAATTTAGTAATATATCTATATGCATCAATAGACATATTATAATATCAAACAGTACTATTCTTGAGTTTTTTAAAGATCCTTTTTCTGAAATCAATTTTTTTAATAAACATATCATCAATTTTGAGGCTATAAAATAAGTTAAAAATTACGATATATGGCATGTATTTATGCTTTCAGTGTTAAAAATAACTTTTTATAGGGTTTATCTCTTAAGATGATCAAAATCAGGTCGTGGCTAAGGTTTAAAATTATAAGATAGAATTATCATTCATGAATCATCTATGCTAACTAAATTTAAGTACGATTTATATTGTTAAATCAATAGAATTACATTAAAATCAATATACTTTTCATCAAACGTTCAATAATGAACGAATTGTCAATTAATCTTTACCATCATTGAGCGGATATCGATTTTAAATAATATGGGATATATTTTTTTTAAGCTCAGGTAGTATTATATCGATTATTATTTTAAGCACAATTAAAGCTTAGTTATAATATCTTGCCTGCAGCTTCCTCGACTACCCCTTAAATTTATCGGCTTTGTAATGCCCTAGGAGACTCTTAATTATAACTTAAGCTGTGAATCGCTCTTTAAATAATTAACTACAGTAAGGCTAGTAGATAGGATTGATTTATTTATCAAACATAGTGCTGGATTACTCGTATTTCTGTCTCTAGTAGCTGTTGAACGTCTTACAGATTAACTACAGGATTACTAAACCGCATTATTGCATGTTTCTTAGACCTCTGTCTTAGGCGGTCTATGTAATTAGGGTTTCTTCTTTTTTTCGAATTACTGACTGCTTCGATTAAACTTAAAATAATAAATATGAATTATTATCAAATACTCTAGTATAGTGCTAGATAAATTTATAACTAATAAATGTTATTGTTTCAAGGTTTTTAAAAAAGCTTTATATATCAATTGGTAAATATCTCTTGATAATATCCTTAGAAGGAGGAAATCTATGAACTTAATTAATAATCAGATTAAACATAGGGTTATCAATTGAGCTATTATTTTAGTATATTTTTTTAATGATTCTTAAAATACTATATCCATAATTTAAATTTTCCTTGGAGTCAAATACTCCTAGCACATATTAATTATTTTACTTCAGATTTTGTGCCTAAGGAGGGTTGGTTGGTACATTTTGGTTTATAAAGCATGATGGGTGTTAAATAAAACTACTTAGGAAATTGATAAAACAGAAAATAATACAAAAATGTACTTAATTGATATAATTTGATATTATATTCTATATTTATTTTACAGCATAATGACTAGATGACTGCTATTAACACGACTGAATTATTACTTATAAATGATCTTATAATAAATACAGTATCCCATAGCGATTTATTTTGACTTACGGTTTATTGTTAATAAATAAGTCCTATATTATAGCCTCATAAAATAAGATCATATGCCTATATCGTGCTTATAGGACTTTTATAACTAGTGAATTGATAATATCCTATATGCTCTTGACACAGTTTATCTCCACTGTTAGCATGGATAGTAACACTTTTATTTTATATTTTTTATGCGTGTTTCTGCTCAACACAAACAAAAAGCTGTTAAATCTATCATAGAAGGTGAGTTAACGGTATCTGTCCTAGCAGTTGATCTTAATGTTTCTAGGAAAACTATTTATTCTTGGCTCAAAAGATATAGAAATACACCTTCCAGATTAAAAAACAAAGCTTTAGAGGATAAATATAAGACTGGCGCAGAACATCCAAAATCTTCAGTAGCCTTTGTAAATAAGTTAATTTTAAGAGTAATAGTTAAGCATCCTGAATGGGGATGCAGGAAGATAAGTAAGTATTTAAATAAGAAAGGTTTTAACGTAGGCTATTTTGCTGTTTTTTCATATCTCAAATCACTTTCAGCTTCAACTCCAGATAGAAGAATAAATTACAAAAGGTCTTGGGCAGGACCAGGCAGGCTGAGCTCAGATATAAAATTATCAGTTGTAAAACAAGCCATGTCGGGTGATGTTTCGGTAAACCAGCTTGCCGCGGAATACAATATTGCCCGAAAGACAATATACCAATGGATCAATATTTATAGAGAATCGTTAGTTAATAATGTAGATGGACTAAGTATCTTTGATGGAAAATACGTTAGAGGCGCAGAGCATCCACGAAAGATTCCAGAAAACATAATTGAAGAAATACTCGATTTGGTTATTAAGTTTCCAGAATTATCTATTCATCAACTATCGACGCTTACTTCTATATCTAGTTTCACAGTTTGGAAGATATTAAAAGCGCATAATTTATCTAATTATCAGTCAAGATATCTATATGCTAATGAAAAACGAGATCAACTTTTGACTGTGTTTCCAACCAAAACAGTGGATTCGGAAAGTGGTTCCATATGGGAGACTTTTACACCCAATCTCGCACCGGCACCACCCCCAAATTTAAGCCAAACAGATTCCCGCATTCCGTTCTTAAATCTCATTATCCTATTTGGAGCTTCATTTTTAACATCTCTCATAGTTATATTTACATTCAGTACTTATTTGCAGATCGAAGGAAATATAATCAATCTTGGTAGGGTATTCTCATGCTTAGCTTTAGTATGTGGAATGCTCTTTTTTATATACAGCTTAAAATATTACTTTACGATTTTTATAATCCTTTCAAAGTCGAGGAACGATCTTAATGCTGGCAGTCAAAGGCTGAGTCTGATTGAAAGGTTATTCGGAATAGAAATAAATATCGAGAACGAAGACAAAAATAGACTCTCTGATCCCGCGATTGGTTCAAGAAGCGGTTTAGTCTATGACTTATCAAATGTGTTTTTAGAACGGAATCCTTTTGTTTCAATCCATATAGCCACCTTCAACGAAAAACGTGTTATAGAACGTCTCTTAACAGCTGCTACCTCTATAG
>CAZNVI010000046.1:0-8740 GCA_964576705.1 uncultured Gammaproteobacteria bacterium
AGGTGGAAATAAACACTTTTAGAATGTGGCCATATCAGCAAATATAGAATCAATTTCTAGTATAATACGAGATATGCCTACGTGGTATGTCTTTGCTTTACTATCAGTATTCGGAATGGCGGGTTCAGAAATCGTCCAAAAAATATCTCATAGCCAAAAAATTAAACTATCCGCAATTACCAATAACTTTTTTATATGGACCCTTCAAGGCATATTCGGGTTAGTATTAGCTTTAATAATAAACCAGACCTTTTTCGAATTTTCTACAATAAATTCCTTAAAGCTTCTTACTGTGGCAACAGTATATTTTTTCGGCGGAACATTTTTCTACACAAGCTATAAAGGAAATAGTCCTAGCTTATCAATTGTGATTGGTAGTATTTCTGTAGTAATTAGTACTTTTTTAGGAATTATAACATTTGACGAAGGCGCTTCAATAGATAAATTTATCGGTATTCTTTTAATACTTATTTCAATTTTTATAGCGAATTACAATGCTAAGGAAAGATTTAACCGCTACAATTTATTTGCATTTGCCGGTGGAATTCTATTTGGTCTTGCATATACCCTCGATAAGTCTTTTGCGATTGAATCCTCTCCGATACTCTATGTTTCAATTCTATCTTTTTCTGTCGCTATAGTCAGTTTATTTTTCAAACATCAATTAATAAATAGAGAAAGAAAGAACCTGCAAAAAAGAAACTACTATTTTATATGTATAATCGCAATATTCGGTACCCTCTTTAACTTTTTTACCTTTATGTCTTATAGCAGAGGCGGCGATGTCGGTGTAGTAGATGCGATAAATAATTCTGCAGTTCTCCTGGTATTACTTCTTGAGATTATCTTATTAAAAGATAGAACTAATCTATTCAGGAAATTACTTGCTTCAACGATTGTGCTCATCGGTATTACTCTTCTATCCACTGTGGAATAAGTTATATCAAGAAGTAAAAAATTATTTTTATAGATGAATAGACTTTAATATCAGCTGAATATAAATAGCTAAAGTAAACTTGCGCTATAGCCAGTTTTTTTAATAGATTTAATTATATCCTCATCATTTACTTGCTTCTCGTCATATTCCACTTCGCACACTTGCTTTGCGTAGTTTGTCCTCGCAGTTTTTACACCTTTAAGATCCTCTAAATCAAAGTCTATATTCATCGCACAAGCTGTACAATGCATACCTTCTATTTTTAATTTCTTTTTAGCGATATTACTCATAGATTCGATTTCCTCACTCTTCGACCTCGCTCAGAATTCTGAGCTATGCCGAACGCCTGAGACTCACATACCTCAAAGTCGAAGGCCTGAACTTGGACTTCGGCTGAGCTCAGTCGAAGCCTTGAATGGGTCATATGACCTCTATTACTCCACTATACATACCCATCGAGCAAGTAAATATAATCTTCCCCACCTTTCTAGGAGTAAAAGATATAATTTCAACTTCATTCGCCTGCAGATTTTTACTAATCCCTAAAGAAGGAATACGAAATGCCGATGCACAGCTATATGCATTTTGGCTTTTTAAAGTTAGAGTAACCGGTTGATCTTTTTTCACCAATATGTATTTTGGCGAATATCCGCCCGCAGTTATCAATATCTCCACGCTTTGTGTAATTGGTCTAATATTTTGTGACGATTCATTTCTCTGAATTTTCAAAGAATTGAAACTTTCGATGAATGTTTGGGAATTTAGTGGGAAACCAAATGCGATAGATGCACCATTAATTGATACTAATCCTAAATATATCAATCCCACAGCAGCAATTCTAAGAAACCTAGTCCGAAACTTATCTCCTAGAACGCTAGTCACCCAACCAACACTGAAGAATAAAGGTGTGGTTCCAAGTACAAATACAGCCATAATAGTAGCACCTACAAATGCATTAGCACTACTGATGGCCCATGTTTCCATGGCGAGAGTAGTTCCGCAAGGAATAAAGACAGTCATTGCTCCAAGCATTGCAGGCGCAAACAAATCCTTACGCTTCGATTGATTCCTGACTTTTCTCGTTAAAAATTTAGGAGGTTGTATGACTGCATGTCTGAATATAGGATGAACATTTAAAAGGTTTAGTGCGATAGCAATCATGTATAATCCGGCAAACAATTGCATTATTATTTGTGCAGTTTGGTTTATACTTATTACACCACCGAATGCACCTAAGATAAATCCCAGCACCGTATAGGCTATAAGTTTTGCTATAAGGAAAGCTGTTGTAGGAAAAATTGTATTTTTTTTATTCGTTCCTTTTTCTACCTCCTCATTTTCCTTTGCAGCTATAACCGAAGCTAATAGTCCACCTTGAACAGCCAGGCAAGTCAAGCCTCCTACTGTTAATCCTGTTAAAAATATGATCCAAAGATCCATAATTATATTTTACCTCTTTTTAGCAATAAAGAATTTGATACGACAGAAACAGAACTTGCTGCCATAGCGAAAGATGCAAAAATGGGATTTAAGAGTATCCCCCATATCGGATACAGAATTCCCATAGCAACTGGGATAAGAATAACGTTGTATCCAAATGCCCAAAAAAGATTTCGTTTTATGGTTCTCATGGTTTGTTTTGATAACTCAATCGCCGATGCAACGGATTTCAGATCTTTATTTATAAGGGTTATATCGGCAGCTTCTATCGCCACATCTGTTCCTGTTCCCATGGCGATACCTATATCAGCTGCCGCAAGTGCCGGAGCATCATTTATCCCGTCACCTATCATGGCAACCTTTTTACCTTCCGCTTGGATTTTACGAACTTCTGTTTCCTTATGGATAGGTAAAACTTCAGATAGTATTCTCTTGATACCAAGTTTTTTTGCAATAGCGTTTGCAGTACGCTCATTATCTCCTGTTATCATTATCACTTCAATGTTTTTATTCAATAATGCTTCTACTCCCGATTTAGCACTGTCTTTTAAAGTATCGGCAACCGCAATTAGGCCAACTAGTTTTCCGCTAATTGCCAGCATCATGACAGTCTTACCGTCATTCTCTAAGCTCTCTATTTGCTGAATATGTGTTTCAAAAGAAACTTTTTCTTTTCGCATAAGCAGCCTATTGCCGAAATGAGTTTTTTTACTGTTTACATTTCCTTGGACACCATGACCAGCTATAGCAAGAAAATTAGTCACAGCATGAAGCTTAACTTTTTTATCCTCAGCATATTTTATAATTGCTTCAGCCAGTGAATGCTCAGAGCCTTTCTCTATAGATGCAGCAATTGATAGTATCTCTTCTCTGGATTTATCAATTGCAACAAGATCAGTAACCTCGGGTCTGCCTTTCGTAAGTGTTCCTGTTTTATCAAAAATAACAGTATTAATTTTGTTTGCAATCTCCAAACTTTCTGCATCTTTAATTAATATTCCATATCCAGCACCCTTGCCTGTCCCGACCATAACAGCAGTAGGTGTCGCGAGACCCATCGCGCAAGGACATGAGATTACCAATACTGAAATCATAGCAACTAGACCATTAACATAATTCCCGGTTAATAAACCCCATCCTATGAAAGTAAGAACAGAAACTACCAAAACTACAGGAACAAAATAGGAGGAAACTGTATCTGCCATACGTTGTATCGGAGCTTTCGAGCCTTGCGCTTCTTCAACAAGTTTTATTATTTGAGAAAGCATGGTGTCTACACCAACTTTCTTAGCTTTCATAATAAAGCTACCGGACTTATTCATGGTCGCACCTATTACTGTGTCATTAACCGTCTTATCTACAGGGATACTTTCACCGGTAACCATAGATTCATCAATCGCAGATTCACCTTCTATTATCACCCCGTCAACCGGAATCTTTTCACCAGGACGAACCCGCATAATATCTCCGATCTTTACTTCTTCGATTGAAATATCTATTTCTTTACCGTTTCTGATTATTCGGGCAGTCTTTACTTGAAGACTAACGAGTTTTTTAATTGCATCAGAAGTATGAGACTTAGCTCTAGCTTCAAGATATTTTCCGAGCGTAACAAGCCCTATTACGATAATAACAACGTCATAATAAGTGAACTCTGTGTTCAGGTATGGCTTCAAGGGAATCTCAAATGCGCTAAGTACGAAACTATAAAAAAAAGCCACAAGTGTTCCGATCCCCACTAAAGTATCCATATCAGCCCTTTTATATTTGATAAATCTCCAAACTCCTGAAAGGTATGGTCTACCGACTACGAACATCATATAGGTAGCAAGCAGGGGTAACAGAGGATGAAAAAATTTTAAGACAGTATCACTCATGGAAAAAAAGATCTCCCAGAGCATAATAAAACTGCTAATAAAGACTAAAACCAGAGATACGATGGTGTTTTCTTTTAGCTTTAAGTCTTCAGAAACCATATTCACGTGGTCGCGTGGCTTCTTTTGTTCTTCTATCACCAACTCATAACTTGTATCTTTAAGAGCTGAAGAAAGCATGTGCTCGGATACATGATCATGGTAATTTACGGTTGCTTTATTTGTCGCGAGATTCACACTCACATCAGTCACACCGTCAATTTTTTTTAACTTTCTTTCAATAACTCGCACACATGAAGCACAATGCATTCCTTTAATATCGAAAGTTTTTCTAGCTTCAGCCATAATACCTAACTTTTCTTTTTAAAAACCTGCATTATTTCTTCGATAGACTCATCTGCCTTACCTTTACTGATTGCACCCGCCACGCAGGATTTTAGGTGATTCTCAAGAATTAAATTTCCCGTCTCACGAAGACCGCTCTCTACAGCCTGCATCTGATGCATTACATCAATACAATAAGTATCTTCTTCTAACATGTTGATAACTTTATCGAGATGACCTCGTGCAATCTTAAGGCGATGAGCAATTCGTTCGTGAGTATTTTTTGGTCTATATGCCATATTCGTCCATTCTTAGAGAATATCCCCCTACTAGGGATATTATGGCGAATAAAATTTGAGAAGTCAAGTAAAAACATTCTGTCTAAAATGAAATTAATCAACGACGATAAATTCACCGAATCAAATCCATAATGGTAAATCCAAAAAACGTCGGAGGCTATAAAAATGGTATACTTGAGGCTATGGTTATAGACATAAAGAATCTCTCTAAATCCATAGGACCTAAAACACTTTTTACCGACTTGAACTTCACGATTGATTCCAACTCGAAAATCGCGCTTATCGGAAGAAATGGCCAAGGTAAGACCACATTATTACAAATATTAGCAGGAATTGACCACGACTTCGGAGGTAATCTAGACACGAAAAAAAATTTAAGAATCACGCTTACCCGCCAGGAACATCTCACTCATAACGAAAATACTGCTTTAGAATACATTCTTAAAAGCGTTCCCCATTATCACGAATACGAAAAAATACTTCTTGATTTTGAAAAAGAAGTCCACCAGGATGTGCATTCATACACAAAAGCGCTTGAATATTTCACCGATAACGGATATTACTACATAAAAGATCTTATTCTAGCTACCCTTTCTGATTTTCAAATTACTGAAAGTAAAGCTAAGCTCCCGCTCTTTTCCCTTTCTGGCGGAGAAAAAAGATATGTGGAGCTCGTACGATTAATGTATTCTAAAGCCGATCTCCTACTTATAGATGAACCGACCAATCATATGGATTATGTAGGTAAGGAGCAGTTTATCTCTTGGATGCAGACTGTGTCGGAAAGTATTCTGGTCGTCACGCATGACCGGGATGTATTAAAACACGTAGGAAAAATTATAGAGCTGAAAGACAAAAAAATATTCGTTTTTAATGGAAACTATGACCATTATATCCAACAAAACGCGACCCAAACGACCAATTCTGTTAAACAATACCAAAGCCAATTAAATAAGCTGGTGGAAGCCAAAAAGCGTGTGGAATGGGGCCTGAGAATGCGCGCGAAAAGTAAAGCGTGGAAGATCCGATATGATCATTGGCTTAAAGATTACGAAAAAATTAAATCTGAAACTGTTAAACCATCATTTTGGATAGATCAAGAATCTACTGAAGACCTGGATAAGAAAGTTTCAGAGTCATACCATAAATTCAAAGAAAAAAATATTAAAATTGCTCTCCACCAAGATAAAGAACGGGTAAGCGAGCTCGTCACGATACGAAATCTTTCCTTAGGATATGACTCTCCACTTTTTTCGAATGTTTCATTTTCATTAAAAAACAATGATCGAATTTTTATAAAAGGAAGGAATGGTGCCGGAAAAAGTACTTTAGTTCGTACTATTCTCTCTTTGTATCAAAATAAAGGGCCGTTAGCTAAGGTTTTCGAGGGCGATATACGGCTCGGCGTAAGTCTTAGAATTGGAATCTATGAACAAGAAATGGATTCGAAGTATCTTTCGTTAAAACTTGAGGAGGCTATAAAAATGATCTATGAAGAACATAATAATTCAATTGCCGACATGAAAATAAAAAGTATTCTAGCGCAATATCTTTTCGATCCGATAATAGATGGTGTACAAAAAATTGAAAATTTATCAGGTGGCCAGAAGGCCCGTTTTCAAATTATAAAAATGCTCGCGAATAAACCTAATCTTCTTATTTTAGACGAGCCAACAAATCATCTGGACCTTCCTTCTATAGAAGAATTAGAGAATGCTTTACAGGCATATCAAGGTGGGATTCTTTACATCTCACACGATACATACTTCATAGACCAAATGGGTGGTGAAAAAATCGAAATCTGATTATCTGATTTCATCCGGAAGATGAAATTTTAATAAATAACTATTTGTCGTTTAGTCGTAAAAACTGCAGCGCAATTTATGGGAATATCAAGTTTCTCGCATTCACTATAATAAAATCTTAAGGTATGTTATAGTAAAATTATTATCAAAAGCTTCACGAATGAAAAAGGTCAAATTGTCACCATTAGTAATTTCGTTAATTCTTCCATTTTTAGCAGGCGGGATTGGATCTTATTTCACATTTCCCGCAATTGACACCTGGTATCTAACGCTTCATAAACCATTCTTTAATCCACCTAACTGGGTTTTCGGACCGGCCTGGACTCTTCTTTATATATCCATGGGCATTTCGCTGTACATTTACTGGACATCCTCAGTAAATAGACATGCACGGAATAATGGTTTAACGATTTACTTAATTCAACTTGGCTTAAATACTGTTTGGTCAATTGCTTTTTTCGGGCTACGATCTCCTATAATGGCGTTTTTAATAATAATTTCTTTATGGGTTATGATATATCTTACAATCCAGCAATTTATTAAGTATTCTATTACAGCGGGGCAGTTTTTAATTCCCTATTTGTTATGGGTAAGCTTCGCCGCTTTACTTAATCTTTCAATTATCTTGCTTAATTAAAACATCACTGTCAAACAAATTAATTTCGACTATTAATACTTTAATAAAACACGTATGAGGATATGGGATATTCATCCGTCAATATTATGCCGAAAACATTTATTAGGAGAACATCGTGAGCTCCATGGTATTTGGTCAATTTTAACTAAAAATAAGATAGGGTATTCCCAGCATCCTGAAACAAAAAGATGGTCCGGCAAACTTAAAGCCCTATATGTACGCCACGAGTTACTTGTTGGAGAAATGATTAATAGAGGCTATAAACACAGCTCACCGCTGAATGACCGTCTTGCAATAGGTAAAAACATTCAAGATATATTTCTGCAGTCAATAAAAGAACAGTTGATAATTTTAGCCTCAAAAAACTGCGACTGTAAAGCTAACTCTACTCCATAATAAATAGCAAAAATTCTTAGCTTAATAGCCTGAGCCTTATTCTTCAGTTACTCAACCATAATAAACTACGTAATAATTCACTTTTGATATCACATCCTATGCTACTTCATGTAAATTTGCTAAAATACGGCCATGGCTGAGTTGAAAACCAAAGCAACGAATGCGAGCGTAAAAGACTTTTTAAATTCCATTTTCGATGAAGCGAAGAAAAAAGACAGCCTCACTCTTCTTGAAATGTTTGAGAAAATAACCGGCGAAAAAGCGAAAATGTGGGGATCATCAATCGTAGGATTTGGAAAATATCACTATAAATCCGAAAAAAGTTCTCAGGAAGGAGACTGGCCTCTGGTCGGATTTTCCCCACGCAAGCAAGCTCTCACTCTGTATGCTATGTCAAATATAGCAGGACAAGAAAAACTGTTTAAGAAACTGGGCAAACACACGACGAGCAAAAGCTGTTTGTATATAAAAAGACTATCTGATGTGGATGAAAATGTTCTTGAAAAAATTATTGAGAATTGCTTTATGGAGATGAAGAAAAAATACAATATTAAGTAAGTATAATCCAGTGCCTAAGCATAAGTTACCCTTCCCTATTTCGCGTTGAAGATCATTTCTTACCCCATCGCCACTTGAGCTTTTCGCCGGTTAAATAACAAATAATTATTAATAGAATCGTCGGAAGTAAAAATTCGAAAAAGTACCGAAAAACAAAAGAAGTCTTTGTATCAAACATCGCTTCCACCGCAACAGCTCGATAGGTCATATAAGCAATGTATGAAAATAACACAAACCACCCTTCAAGACTCGCAGGATACCATCCTAATCCATATTTCTTTGCTTTAAACCAATATCGTTTCATTATTAATTTTACCTACTAAGATTTATCTTGCGTAAGAGGAGTTAATTGCGCATCAAGCGTTATAATCCATTTCCGAAGAAGCTTCCATAATGGATCATCCTCTTTCACGTCTCCTCGACGGATGTGACTTAGGCAATCTATAGTAATGGTCTCGATTCTAGCCCAT
>CAZNVI010000047.1:0-8449 GCA_964576705.1 uncultured Gammaproteobacteria bacterium
GGCCGAAGGGTTCAGGATGACCACTCTTAATAACGCTCCATAAAACAGAAAAACTCCCTTTCGGGAGCAGTGCTTCTATATATTTCTTCTACACCACTCCCAAAGGATCCCCTTTCGCAAAGCGAAGAAAGGAAATAATGAGAGTGTAGGAAAAATTCTTATTCATAAGTATAACTAAGATAGATTGTAACAAATCAGTAAGAATATGTCGAGTCAAATTATCACAGTCGTTTGGTATATTTTGAAAAATGCTTCGCGCTTCGTTTATAATGCGAAAATGGGTTCCCCTACACTTTATTTAATTCGTCATGGGGACTTCGTGAAACCGTTAGATGAGCTTGGAGAAATCCTCGTGCACGGTCCTGATGTATCGCTAAGCCCGGAAGGCATACGGCAGATACGGCATGTAGCGCAGCTTATTAAAAAAACTAGAAGCCTAGATGAAATACACAGCAGCCCTTACCCCAGAGCCCTCCAAACAGCAGGCATTATTGCAAAAATGCACGGACTCGATAAAATAATGGTGAACAGTATTTTATGTGACCGATATATCCCTGGCTGGTGGGGAGTACCCAAAAACCAACATTCAGAAATTGCTGGTAATACAGATTCGATGATTCTCCCAGTTAAACCAGAGATGCTCTATGGAATTACTCAAAGAACCAAAGATCTGTACTACAAAACGATCTCAGAGCTTTCTGAAAACGGGATACAAATACTTACGGATGGCGCTAGTCCTGATGACTGGATACTCCGCTCAGGACAGGAAACTACTCATGATGTTTTTGAGAGAATAAAACACATACCCCCAGTTATTCTCCGTAACGAGACTAAATCAACAGGGATAGTTAGCCATGGAGATCCCATAGCCCTTCTATACTATTATCTAAAGCACCCCAGAGGAGAAGTGCCTCAAATCAACAAACTGATACAGGAAGATACTTATCCAGCAAAAGGGGAAGCAATTAGGGTCTCTATAAACGACCAAGGCAGAATGGTAGAAGGTGGCTTCGTAGGACAAGAAGCAGGAATCAAACGGGAAAGAATTTACTAAGTATACTTTTCTATAATCTGTGGAACTTTAGAAAGCGTAGAAATCTCGCAATCAGCATATGGAGAATGCATGGCTGAATACTTAGCGCCTCTCCGCTTCATCTGAATACAGATGACATGGGGATACAGTTTTTTAACCATAGCGATTGTTTCGGGATGATCATCGATGAGAAAGACTAGCTCTTCTTTAAAATATTCCTTAATGAGCCATTTTTTCTCTTCGCTAATCGCAAAACGATTCCCAATACCATTAAGTCGGCTTGATTTCATTTTATGCTGCTGAAATTCTGGATCACCATAGGTTAATATTATAGCTGAAGGATATGATTGTAAAAACGATCTTGCATCTGGATATGCATATTTATGTCCTTCTTGTTGCAGAAATTTTTTGATCGCTTTTGTAGTCTTATTTGTTTCCACCTCCGAACTTCCAGGCCACTCCTTAATTAAGACAAATAAATTAAATACCCCATTCAAGCTTTGATATTCACCCCAACGTTTTAAAATAGCTTTCTCAGTAACTCCAAGATATAACTCAACTAATCTAATTAATTTTATATATATTTTATCTGTATTAAATAATGTTCGATCGAAATCAACAACAATGTTCATAATATTTTAAAGAGTTCGCAATAGATTGAGCTGATCACGTATCTCTTGAATGTTTGCTATCTTACACTGACCGCATAAAAACGCACCGGAGCCACATCGATGAAGAGTTTCTTCTAAAAGACTCCCGTCAGGATTTATAGTATCAACTATTCGATAAAACGAACATCCAAGAGCATCTGCACCTAATTTTTGCTGAAGCTCCCTAGTTGGCTGTCCACCTGTGTATGCTTTTTGTAGTCTTTTCTCTTGATCCCGCTCATCTCCATCTAAAAATATTACAGATTCGGGACGATTTACTGACATACGCTGATTTACACTATCCAACCCAGGAAGCAGTAGTCGATGCGAGTATGCAGGGGTCGGAAGCTTGAGCTTTCTTGCGACTATTTTTGCCACTTCGGTATGTGTGACTTGATTAATATCCATTAAAACAACGGCTGGCTGATCAGGATTAAGCACTCTTGGCAAAATGAATGCTGCTGCTAATTTCGCTGCCGTCCGCATTTTATATAAAGACGTTGAATCATCCCATCCATACAATCTTTTAATCTGCTGGATGGATAAATCACTTCCAACCCGTTCTTCTAAAGCACTTAAATCATCAGAAACAGTATCGGAAATAACAGTAGGATTCCTTACTGGTTCAGAATTGCTATAATGCGCTGCAATATTCATAAATTTATTTACTTTTCCCTGCGCCTCATCTTGCGATAAAGGTGATCCAGCCTCAAAACCACTTACAAT
Source organism: uncultured Gammaproteobacteria bacterium (assembly GCA_964576705.1). Classification (GTDB taxonomy): domain Bacteria; phylum Patescibacteriota; class Microgenomatia; order Levybacterales; family UBA12049; genus CAYMDS01. The sequence goes on from CAZNVI010000047.1 coordinate 2,410, forward strand.
AAACATCGGCTTTCCACCATGATCCATATGGAAGGCTAGCTCTCTTGCGGTAGTGATATGTCCAACGTGAAACCTGCTTGGTTTGAATCCAACCACGACGGTGTATGGTTTTTTTTCTTCAACAGCTTGTAGCCATTCGGTAGGATTTTGTAAACCCCACACTCCAAGATTTCTCATATTGCGTAAATATTCTTCTTGTGGTCCGCCAATATCTTCAAGCGTTCTAATATTGAACTTCTGCAACTTTCCATCGCCCATTTCGCCATGCTTTTCAGCTTCACGCTTTACAAGCTCTGTATAGTACTCTTCTCTACTTTGTGGCCTCTGTACTAACTCTGCTTGACTCATATATCTTCTCCTTTATCTGCATTTGTTTTTGTTAGCTTCTGGGTTCCTAATTTATAATAACGACTTGGCCATGTAAAATCATTTCCGTGCTCTACTGCGCCAAATGCACTAAAGGCACTAATTGCTTTCCAGGATTCCCCCACAAAATCAAACGGTAAGTCTTCATATCGGTATAATCCTTTTTCTTCCCTCACAATACCGGCAGCTAAAAACCCTTTTTCTACCACTCCTGTCATATGGGCCCATAATGAAGCGATGTTGGGTGAGGCCACCAATTCATCAAAATACCCTATATACGGCGGACACAATCGCATATATGCTTTTACTGCTTGCGCAGTCAATTGCTCTGCATTAAAGCTCATTTCTTGCGATCTACTTGCCACCTCTCGAGCAAACGGACCAATAAACTCTCCAACTGTCAGAGGAATAATTTCATTAGCTAGATCACCACCTATTACTACATGGGGGTTGAATGTTTTCATGGAGAAATAACCACCATATTTTCGCGTGCTGCCATCAGCACGATATTCCCCTATTGGTAAATGGTAAAACGAGACCCGCCGATTGTCATAAGTAGTATCTGATCGCCTTGCGCCTCCCTCCCCTTCATATACATACAACATGTCAATATCGCTCCCAGGTTTTTCAGAACCATTTACCATGCTTCCATAAAAAACGAAATCTCCAGTACCAGGTATTCCTATTTCTTGCGCGTGAACCCGAAGAGCGTCTGCAACTTTATTTAAATAAGTATACCGCTCAACAGATACTACTTCTTGAGGCCCTTGAGCGACCTTGAAGTCTTGATTTAAAAATAATGTTTGTAAACCTTTTTCTGATAGCATATATATTAATTTCGCCTACAGACAATTATTAAATGGCTTCATCTTGAGGTAGTTGTGAGACAAGCTCAATCGCTGCTCCTAGAAGTGGAATAACTGCATCTCTGGTTCTCCATCTTGCCTCCCCCAAATACAATAAAGCTAAAAATCTATTGAGATCATCAAAGTCATCTTGTACCCGTCTTACGTTCGTCATCTTGTAAAACAAAGCCTTCGTCGCTTGCTGATACTTTCTAATTGACTGCGGAATCTCAGTTTTGTATTGAAGCGAAATCAATCCTTTTTCTATTTTTATTTCAGGGCGCATAAGATTCTTATTGAATCTACTTTGCCACCACCCATATAAGTGAGAATACATAATTCTCCAATCATGCTGCTTACCAGACCATTCCCAGTCCACAAAATACCACGAATTATGACCGACTACGATATTACTAGGCTGAGGATCCCCATGACACGCTACGCTAAACTCCGGTGAGTGTACAGCTGCTATTTTTCTCATTATATTAAATAGGGACTGGTGACGTACTCCATTCACCAACATCGGCTTATTCATATAGTCAGCGAAAGAAATATTTGATATTTTCAACTCCCCGAGTCCATTCAATACACGCATGCAACGCTTTTGATGATGTCGCGGATTTCTTTCGACATCAAAACCACTATACGCTGAATGTTTCCATGTAGCATATACCTGCCCTAATACACTTTCCCAAATTGCAAATGAATTCAGTGTGGGTTTGGTCTCAATAATTTGCTGGAGTGTATATACACCACGCGCGCTACTGATCAATACATCAGTATCATTAACATAAGACACTTCTACATGGCCAGGTAGATAATGTCCTAAGTACTGTTCTAATTTCTCCTTCCTTTCTTTTTCTTCACGAAAAGTAACTCGAGGGTTTTTAGCGCATTTCACAGCATGCATAGATAGTGTTTTTTGATCACGAAAAATATACACTTCAGAACCAGATGAACCATTCGGGGGCGTCTTTACTAACTCAAAGCTTGAATGACGCAAAAACTCCTTGATGGATGCATTTGCAATTTGCTGATATAAATAAGTTTTCTGTCCTATAACCATATATGATAAGACCGTTAAAACATAACCCCTGCAGCCCGCATCCTTTTTATAACTTGACCAGCTTTCATTTGAGCTGAATGTGCTCCTCTCTCAAGGACTTCATTTAAGATGTCGTCATTTATTAATCCTCCTATATTTCGAAATCTTTCTAGATATTCAAGTGTCACATGAGTAAACAATTCCTTAAACTCCCCCATAACTCTTTCTCCCGTCATATGAGCCTCATATAATCGAGATATCGTACCTATATCTTTCTGTGAGGCCATACGCTTTGCTAGGGCTATGTGACTTTCTAAATGAGGAGACGTTTGTCCAGGGAATGCTGTCTCAGCTTTCCGAATTTTTCTTTTAATATCATCTTCCGTATCTGTCAACAGAAGCGCACCGTCTGGATTACTTTTTGACATCTTTCCTTCTCCTCGAAGACTCATATACCGTGGCGGTTCTTCTTCTCTATACGCCTCTGGCTTGAATAGTGTAGAAGTGCCTGCATCTGCGTTTACTCGAGCTACTATATTCCTAGTTAATTCAATATGCCCCATTTGATCTGCTCCTACAGGCACAAAATGCGCATCTTGTAATAAAATGTCTGCAGCCATCATGACAGGATACATCGCAAGAGCTATAGGTGCTTGCTCGGGAGTTTTTACCTTCTCTTTCAGAGATGGTTGTCTCATTAGTTCTGCCATAGTTACATATCTCCCCAATGCATGTGTCATCATTGCAACTTCAGACTGCAATCGAGACTGCACAAAAATATCTGTCGTCTCGGGGTCTAGACCCATAGCTATATACGCCCTGACTAAGTCTCTATTGTGTCGCCTTGCTTCACCAACTGATCTAGTTGTCGCCCCATGCATATCCGCAACAAACACTGTCGTAGAACCACGTCTCTGTAAATCAATTGTCGGCTGAATAGCCACCAAATTAGCCACGGTGAGATCGCCAGACGAACGAACCCCGGTAAAGTATTCAGTGGCATATTGTAATGCTTCCATTGCCTCTTTTTTCATAGCGTTATCCCCTCTTCTTTCTATTAATTCCAACATATGTTTAAAGATACTCAAAATCTTCTGTCATATAGTTTATATTATATCTTATAATATATCAAGTGTTACCTCGCTTCCATGTCTCTGTTGCTAGGTTCTGCAATTTCAGCAAAGCGTTTACATCATCTTCTGGCTTGGGCTTTCCTTTCGCAACTAACGCATCATCTGCTAAGCGAGCATGAGGATACCGAAATTTTCTAAGAATTAATCCAAGGCTGGATATTTCTTGCGCTAGACTCTGGTGAGCGGGAGAATTAGCAAGGACAACTGGCGAAATTGCACCCATTTTTCGCTGGATAGTAGGACCTGAAAATCCTTCTAAGACATTACGCTCATTCGGCATAAAATATGGTAGACGACTTCTAAGGTAATCCCAATAAATATCGTCTTCGGGCATATCAAGCCCATACAACACATGGTCTAATACTGCTACAGGCATATTCGCAGGACTAGGACCCCCTATTCTCTGCCCACCTATCAATGCAGGATGCATGTATTGACTTAGATCCATAGTGAAAAACTCAGCTCCAACATCTCGTATTGTATTTGCTACTGCCGCAATCATAGGTTTAGTATTAATCTGAACCTCTCGCAATAAGTCGGTTGCTTCGAGTGGAGAATCCTGAAAATCTACCGCAAATGCCTCCATTATAGCTTCGTGGGCTAAACCTAAACCTGCTCCACCTTCTTGCATATACTGAATTAACCGAACTTCACGAGGGTCTGTAGTATATGTACGCATTCTTGGACCGATTGGATTAGCAGAAGTGTAGCCATAAATAGTGCCTCGAGGGACAGTTTCTGCAACTGCAGCACAAGTTAATAAAACATCTGGAAAGCGCCCATCTAACTCAGCTGGATTTATTAAGCCTTTTCTTACTCCTATTCCCACCATCACATCAAAATCCCTTAAAGCAGCAAGGGCAATAACAGGATCAATCACTTTCCGAGAAAAAGTATCAATGCTTTCGGACACTAACCCTCTGACAGCTGCGATATTACCCGCTGCATCCGCAGCATGTAATAAAGCAATTCTATCATCAAGTCCTATAGGATCCCGTAATGCAACTTCTGCACTGAACTCCCTTCTTTCCCTATCATTCTGAAATAATTTCTCCATTACCGGACTCTCTCCCACATTTCGTAATGTGTCAGTATGTAATTTAAATTCTTTATTCATATTTAATAGTCATCCATACAAAAAAACTCCCTTTCGGGAGGTGTGTATTTTTAGTATCTAATCCTAATTACACCCCTCCCACATTACTACCCTTCGCAAAGCGAAGGACGGCAATAAAGAGAATGGATGTATAAACTCTATTCATATTCTATCTACAATAGATTGTAACAAATCAGTAAGAATATGTCAAAATTATGTGCTGGACAAATTACATTTTAGGGGATTTAAAGTACACTTTAGAGGTGTACTAGGTAGGACACCCGCTCACAACACTTCGCGTAGCGTTAGCGGACGAGCCTCGGGATATGACTATTCTAGCTGAAAAACTTTCTTAAGCTTCTGCTTTAACTCGGGAATTAACTCATCCGGTAAATCACCTATAACCTCGCCTAACCTAGAAGAGGTAGTTGTGATAAGTCTATGAGGCTTGATAAGAGACGTAGAGCGTAATCCTGTCTTTTTAAAGTTAGGCATTTTTACATCTAGTTTGATATCTGTTGGCAACTCATCATTCAAGTCAGCAGTAAGATAAGCGAGAATTATCTGCTTATGTTTGCCAAATGCAAACGATACAACGAGGGACGGACGAGGCTTGCCTTTATTGAAATCCTCTGTGAAAGGAAATAAAAACTTAACGATCTGGTACATAAGATTCAGGAATAAAAGGTCTTAGTTTTGCTTTATCAGAGATGTTATCCTCTTCCAATGTTCCATCTTCCTTCGCCCATTCGTAGAATGATCTCGCACCAATCATATCCATTTCCTCAATACTCATTTCTTCTGTAGTCATTTCTAGAGCCTTCGCTTTCGCAAAGCCCCCCACAGCCATTTTTATAAGCTCAGTCGTGTTCAGGGTTCCCATAGTGGATTTTCGCAGAACTTGGAGGGCCTTATCAACCTCAGGAGTAATAGTAATACGTATACTCTGTGCCATAATAAGACCATTTTATACCCTAAAAAGCCTTTTGTCAACCAAAAATGTAAGTACGCCTTAGAGGTGTACTAGCTAGACATCTCGGAATACCGAATGTAACATAAGAGGCCAACTCAATAAAAAACTACCCTAAGCTGCAGACTACGACTTAAGTACTATAAGATGATATAATAGCAGGATGTCAAAAGAATCAGCTCCTTTGGGAGATCCAGAAAGCGAGAACCTACTTCCTTATGAGATTACTGATCGCCAGTTAAGACTAGCAGAACTTGCTCAAAAACACATATGGGGACGTATAAATCCCGTTCGGGCTGAAATCACAGATCGCCTGAAGAGCCCTATTTCTGGCTACGTGATTGAAGCAACTAAAGACATAAAACTCGGCGGAACTGCTGTTATTATGGCGGATTTAATAGGTAATCATCTTCCACATTTTACTCATATAAATTCCGAGGCTGAATTAATTGATGCAATGACCACAATTGCATCGCATACTGCTCTAGTGTATCTTTTAAATAATTATCCGCTTATCTACAACTCTTTTTTAGAGAATTACCGACTACATCCATCGAGTAAATTAGGCTTAGAAGCTAAACCGAT
>CAZNVI010000048.1:0-8429 GCA_964576705.1 uncultured Gammaproteobacteria bacterium
GGAAAACCTGTCGAATCAGTCGAAGAAGAGATCCGCAAGAGAATGATCTAATTCCCCAATACACCTTAGACGTGTCCTAGCTAGGACACGTCGGTATATCATTAAATTTCCCCAAATGTTAAGTGTTTAATTATATCTAGCTGACGTTGATAATCTGCTTGCTCAAGGATAAATGATTTATATTCATTTGTATTCTTAAAATTGGATAAAATTATATCTTTTTCACATATAGGATTAATCGTTGCTTTAAGATATTCCTGAATAGAGCTCCAAGGATAGGTCAAAATATCGTCTACGTTTTTTACTATGAATGAAGAGTAGGGGTTCAGGTGAATATAACGATTAATATGCAAAAGCTGGTTATCATCCTCAATTCGAACAGCTTTAAATTGGCCCTGCAGTAAGGGTCCTGTGCGGTTGTGTTTTGTGTTGAAATACTTAGTATAACTATTTTGAAGGTTACTCAAATATTTGGAGATGCCACCATCTGCCTTCTGTTTAACTAATAAATGAAAATGATTCGGCATTAAACAATAGCTATTAATAGAAACTATTTTAGGTTTCTTTGTTAAAATCTTCCAAAACTCCTGCTTCCGGTCTATTGAAAGCAGTTGGTATTTCGAGTAACGAAGAGGCGGGTTTAAATATTGATAAAAATTAATCAACTCAATAGCTCGTTGATAATCCTTTATACCTCGAAAAATTTGTTGTTTATTTATACCCCGGTTATAAACGTGGTAAAATTGGTTATTAACTAGGGGGACTGCTCTTGCGGGCATGTACTAAATATATCGTTTATTTACCGAGGTGTCAAGGACGATACACCTCTAAGGTGTACTATAATTTCTAAGATGAATATGATAAATCAACTGCATAACGATGTTAAGGAAATATCAGATCCTGAAAAAGGGAAATTTCTTCAAAGGTTTTTTAAAACAGGTGAAGGTGAATATGGACATGGGGATATTTTCGCAGGTCTCACTGTGCCGCAGTCCCGTAAGCTTGCCAAAAAATATAAGGATTTGCAATTAGAAAATATACATAAATTATTGAAATCAAAAATCCATGAGGAACGGTTAATCGCTTTGTTGATTTTGGCCGATCGATTTAAAAAAGTTATAAGCGTTAAGAAAAAAGAGATATTCGATTTCTATTTAGCACACACCAATTATGTTAATAATTGGGATTTAGTAGATCTATCAGCGGATCAAATTGTAGGAGCTTACTTATTTGATCATAAAGACATAACGATTCTGTTCAAGTTAGCAAAGTCGAAAGATATCTGGGAAAGGCGTATCGCGATCATCGCTACATTTGCCTTCATAAAATCCGGGCGTTTTAAAGAAACATTACAGATAGCAGAGATTCTAATTAACGACAAAGAGGATTTAATTCATAAAGCAGTAGGATGGATGCTTAGGGAGGGAGGTAAGCGAGTTTCCATGGATGATGAAGAGAAATTTTTGAAAAAACATTATCGCATCATGCCGCGTACTATGCTTCGATATGCGATAGAAAAGTTCCCGGAAGAAAAAAGAAGGGGTTATCTTTTAGGGACTATTACTTGATTTTTATTAGTTCCACTTCAAAAATTAGCGTTGCGAAGCCTGGAATGTCGTCTCCGGCTCCGTATTTTCCATAGCCCATTTCGTAAGGTATTGTTAGTTTTCTTTTTCCACCTGTTTTCATACCGGGAATTCCTATATCCCATCCTTTAATCACATATCCTACGCCGATTTTAACTTCGAATGGTTGGTCTCTGTCATGGGAGGAATCAAATTTCTGCCCATTTTCCAGCCATCCTGTATAATGAACTACCACAGTGTCTCCTGATTTAACATCAGAACCTTTCCCAATTACTAAATCCTCAATTTTTAATTCCGTAGTTTTATCCATAAATATATTATAGCAGATGGTAGATGCTGAATTTCTGCTAAAATATATCGAAATAAGCTATGGATAGACAAATCATCGTTGATAAGAATGATAATGTGATAGGTCTTAAGAAGCGCAATGAAATTACACGTGAAGATATCTATCGCGTTTCTGTCTTGTGGATCACGAACTCCAAAGATCAAGTATTAATTGCACAGAGAGAGTTGAATAAAAGTCATAATCCAGGTCTTTGGGAGCCTACAGTTGCCGGAACTGTAGATGAAGGTGAGTCATACGAAGAAAATGTCCTTAAGGAGACATGGGAAGAAATCGGTTTAAGACTAACAAGTAAAGATATAAAAACAGGTCCTAAGCTATTTTTAGATAAAGATCCAAAGTGGCGATTTTTTTGCCAAATTTTTTTGTATAAATCTGATAAAACAATTTCTGAATTTGTGATCCAAAAAGATGAAGTGAAGGATCTAAGATGGGTGGATAAAATTGCCTTAGACAATATGATGAAGACAGATAGAGGTAAGTTTGTTGCGAACTTTGACACTATTTTGCTTAATTTAAACTATAAAGTTAGTTGACTTTGTATGATGTCTTGGACGATAATGGAAATAGACTATGACTAAATATTTATTACTTTTTCGCGGGGGAGATATAAACGAAGATGATGAGAAAATTAAAGCTTGGGATGCTTATATCGGGCGATTGGCGAGGGAAGGGAAGTTCATATCCGGTTTGCCTTTCGGACCCATGGCAAAGCTGATCATGGGATCTGATAAAAGTGTAGTTGATCTTAATAAAGGCAATGATTCTGTATCAGCCTATATCATGATTCATGCTGTATCTCTTGAGGAAGCGATAGAGTATGGCAAATCGGCGCCTAATTTACTAAACGGCGGTACAGTTGAAGTACGTTCCACAATTCCTCCGGTGCAGTAACTTAAGCAGGTAGGCGTAGAGGTGCCTTAGCTCAAAGTACAAGTGCTAATCTTGCATCTATGCCCCTTGCGCCTCTGAGCATTAAGATACTGTCGTATATAAGCTTAATAAGGATAAAAAGTTTGGTGCTCAGAATATATTACTTAACGTAAAGATATACATGATTTTTTATCTTAGATGGTTTCCAGGTCGGGAAATGATAATGGTTCATAGCTATCCTTCCATTTTTTTTCAGTTCTTTTTTTAATTTTTTTTCTAGCTTTCCCATAATATGAGGTGCCAAATAAACTGTAATTACATCGAAAGAAGAATAATTCTTTGTCCACATATCTGTCATATGCATAAATGCCTTTTTTTCAAGCTTTTCTTTTTTTATTTTTTTCCTGGCTATCCATACTAATAAAGGATTAATTTCATAACCATGGGCAATTGCTCCCTTTTTCGCCATGGCTATAACTGTTCTTCCGTCACCGGCACCCAAATCCACAGTTTTTTCTCCTGGTTTAATCTCTAATAGAGAAAGCATACTTTTAGTTCTTTGCTGGCCGATTGGGGCGTAAGGACCGCCAAAAAGCATAGAGTAAACCAAAAGGAAAATTACACCCAGAAGAAAAATTATTATTAATAAACCGAATATAATAAACATGATCTTAAGTATAAAACATTAAGCAACAAGTATAAAGCAGTAAGTATGAAGTATAAATAGCGAATCCTATAATTTGTATTTTATATATAAATTATAATAAATTATATTTTAATTAATATTAATATATTGACAATTATATTAATTTGATATATCTTTATATCGTTGTATGGATAATGCGTCAAAACTTCGTGACTTTTTAGAGATTCCTTATGACGCTCTTGAGGAGATGAACATTAAAGCCTCTGAGAAAGCTGATCGTTTAAATGCCTCTGAGTTAGAAAAAGAATACCGGCTTTATTTAAATAAAGAAAAAAGAATTAAAGCGATAACTCTTTGTTTCACCGATATAGAGGGAAGGTTTCACATGCTTGATTATGATAAGAAATTTATTCTGGAAAGCGCAGATAATCTGACTTTTGACGGATCCTCCATAAGAGGATTTAGTATGTTATCAGAATCAGATTTACGTCTCGATGTCGATTGGTCAAGTATAGTATGGCTTCCGGCAGATATTTTCGGACCAGGTAAGGTAATATTTTTTGCAAATGTACTAAGCCGTGATAGATCTCCTTATATTTCTGATTTCCGCGGACAATTAAAATTATATACTGAAATATTAAAGAAAAAAGATATCACAGCTTATGCCGCACCAGAACTCGAAGGGTTTTTAATTGCAGGTAGTAATGCCGAACAGAACTATATCGATTCGGTTGGATTTTCACTTATTTCCAGTGGCGGATATTACCACTCACTTCCGATGGATAGCCTGAGGTTATTTATAGACCGTTCAGCTGAAGCACAAAGGGCTATGGGTTTCCGAAACGAGAAAGATCATCCAGAAGTAGCTCCTTCACAGTTTGAAATGAATTTTTCGTATTCTAACGTTTTGAGATGTGCAGATAAAATTCAACTATATAAACTTATTTGCAGGCAGGTAGCGGCAAGTATGGGAATGACCGCTACATTTTTACCTAAACCAGTTGCTGGAATCAATGGATCCGGAATGCATACGAATTTTTCTCTGAGTAAGAGTGGTAAGAATATTTTTCATGATGCGAAAGGGAAAGATGGTTTATCTAAGACTGCTTGGGATTTTATATCTAAAATCCTTAACCATGCACCTGAAATTTGTTTGATATTGAATTCCAGTGTCAACGGTTACAGGAGATTAGATCCTCACTTTGAGGCACCGAACCAAATTAAAGTTTCCCCCATTGATAGAGGTTCAATGATCCGCATTCCGGTCGGAAACGAGAAAACTGCAAGAATTGAGGTCCGTTCAGTAGGCCCTGATGCTAATCCGTATCTTGTGTTATATACGTTATTAAAAACAGGCTATGAAGGCCATCTTCTGAAAAAAGATGAAAATAAAAGAGATAGATTGAGGTTTTTGCCGGACAATATAAATGATGCTATTAAGCTTTTTAAATCATCTGATTTTATAACTAAAATTTTAGGAGAAGAAAATAAAGAAAAAATTTCAAATTTCAAACAAGCTGCAGCTGATAGGTCGCCTAAGGCTTTAGGGAAATTAGTAAAAGCGAATGAAATACTATATCATCATGAAGTAACCAATCAGGTATTGTGGAATAGATTCTAAAAATAAGGTATCAAAGGTACCATAAGTATCACAGGTATCAAAAGCCTTTCGCCTCGTTGGCGCTAGTGATAATTTTTAATTCTTTGCTTCTGTATTGCACAAAAAATATTTTTCATATACTATAATGTTCTGTTCATATGATCGATAACCCTTGGATCCGGGCAAAACATCAATTAGAGAAAACCGCATCTCTTATAAAACTCGATCCGCTATTGTTAACTATACTGTCAGAACCTGATAGAATTTCTGAATTTTCTATACCTATAAAATTAGACTCTGGTGATGTTAAGAGTTATACAGGTTTTAGAGCACAACATAATGATTTACTAGGACCCTATAAAGGGGGCCTTCGATATCACCCACAAGTTTCAATGGATGAGGTGAAAGCTCTCGCATTTTGGATGACTATAAAAAATGCAGTTATAGATGTGCCTTTCGGTGGGGGAAAAGGTGGTGTAATAGTGAATCCTAAGTCATTATCAGAAGCGGAATTAAAACGTTTAACATTGGAGTTCACGCGAAAACTATTTCCGTTAATCGGTCCCTATCTTGATGTACCGGCGCCCGATGTAAATACGAACCCTAAGATAATGGGGTGGATAGTTGAAGAATACAAAAAGATAGCAGATGGTCACACTTCGCTAAAGCTACGAGGGGCAGGCGAAGGGCAGATGGCGAAGGGTAAGCGCAGAAATGAATTATCTGCAGTTGTAACGGGGAAGCCTTTGGATATGAATGGATCTGAGGGTAGGACTGAAGCAACAGGCTTAGGTGGAGTTTACGCGCTTCTTGCTGTCCTCAGAAAACTCGGAATCAATCATAGAAATATGTCTGTAGCTATTCAAGGATTTGGTAATGTGGGTATGTTTATCGCTAAATTCTTGCAATTAGAAGGATTTAATATAGTCGCTGTATCAGATTCAAAAGGTGGAATTTTTATACCGTCCGGGGTACCTGATATAGACTTAATTCAGAATTATAAAAAAGAACAGGGAATGCTGGCAGGGTGTTATTGTGTCGGGTCAGTTTGTGATGTACGATACAAAAATAAAGTTGAGGGCAAGGATCTGGAGCCTGAGGAATTATTAGAATTACCGGTAGATATTATAATTCCGGCAGCGCTTGAAAACGTATTAACTAAAGAAACTGCAAGAAAAGTTAAAGCCAGGTATGTTTTGGAAATGGCTAATGGCCCGACCACAGATGAAGCTGATGAGATATTAAAGAAAAGAGGAATTACTGTAATACCGGATGTTTTGGCTAATTCCGGAGGTGTCGCGACAAGTTATTTCGAATGGTATCAAAATATCCATGGTGAAAAATGGACTGCGGAAAAAGTTTTTAAAAGATTGAAAGAAAAAATGGAAAGAGCTGTTGATGAAGTATATAACGCATCGATAAAATTTAATGTTACGTTCCGCGACGCGGCGTATATAGTGGCACTTCAGAGAATTGAGAAAAAATTCATTAAGTAATCCTAGAATATCAAAGCCAGAATATCCCCTTGCGCAGCCTCAATTCCTCACCCAAGGCATGCAAGCGAGCTCCTTCGCTTCGCTCGTCCGCTCCCCCCCGAGTGTCCAGAAGTTAATCGACTGCTACTTTACAACATTGAGTTTCCTTGGTAGTATTTAGCGGTGATGAAGAACGGTACTATTCTGTTTGGAGTTTTAGTAATTCTATTATTGGGTTTGGTATTCTCCGCAAATCTTCGAAATAAACTTATAGGAACAGTTATAAATAATACTACTCTTGATAAAACTGATGATAATTTATCTGATAACCAAGGTGGTCTGACTACTGATCTTAACCCTTTAGCTATTTCGTCTTTGAGGGCAGGGAGCTATCCCGGATCGGATATTATGATTGAAGAAACACTCGAGCAGGGTAGTAATTATGATAGATATCTTGCGTCATATAAATCGGAAGGATTGAAGATTTATGCGTTATTGACCATTCCCAGTGGAGCTCCGCCTAAATCAGGCTGGCCGACCATCATATTCAATCATGGATACATACCCCCAAGTGAATATAGAACTACAGAACGGTATATTGCTTATGTAGATGGATTTGCCAGAAATGGATATGTAGTTTTTCGTCCTGATTACCGCGGTCATGGAGAGTCCGATGGGGAGGCTCCCGGCGGATATGGATCAAATGCATATGTGATAGATGTGTTAAATGCTGTATCATCAGTTAAAAGATATAACGATCAGATATCCTCACAAACAAAAATTGTAGATATAAATCGAATCGGTATGTGGGGGCATAGTATGGGAGGTTTTATAACTCTTAGAAATATGGTAACGACGAAGGATGTAAAAGCAGGTGTTATATGGGCGGGGGTAGTAGCATCATATCCAGATCTTATTAATAAATGGCGCCGTTCCCCGGGCACTACAAATACCCCATCGGTAACAGGAAGCGCACGAAGATGGCGTCAATTATTAGTAGATCAATTCGGTGAACCTTCAAATGATTCCAGTTTCTGGCAATCGATTTCAGCTAACTTTTTTTTGAAAGATATCTCAGGGCCGGTACAATTACATCATGGAACTGCAGATGAATCAGTGCCGCTCGTATTTTCCCAGGATTTGGAGAAGCAAATGAAAGCAGCCGAAAAAGATGTTGAATTGTATGTATACGAAGGGGATGATCATAACATTTCAGCTAATTTTAATCTTGCGATGCAAAGATCAATAGAGTTTTTCAATAAATATCTTAAGAATTAGGTACAAGATGCAAAGGTTCAAGGTACAAGAAAATGATATGTAATTATCCTTCTACCTTTTAACCTTGAACCTTTGTACCTTACGAGAGGCGGTGATATATATGGAAGAAAACAATCATACAATGCCTGCAGAGAAAAATAACATGATGCCTTTGATCATAGGAGCTGTTGTTTTATTATTGATCGTCGGTGGCGCATATTTCTTTATGTCAAATAATAAAAATGCTTCGACATCAACTGATACAAATAATACAACATCTAATGAGACTGCTGATGATAATTCAACGATGAACGAGACAGAAGGAAACGTAACCGAAGAAGGCGATGAAATGGAGCCAGATGACTCTGGTGTGAAAACTTTTGAAGTAGCAGGGTCGGCTTTCGCATTCGATGTTAAAGAGATGAAAGTGAAAAAAGGCGACACAGTACGAATAGTGTTCACAAATAGCGGTGGTACGCACGACTGGGTAATTGACGAATTCGATGCGAGAACCCAAATCTTAGAAGATGGAGATAGCGAAACTATAGAATTCGTAGCAGATACAGCTGGGACATTTGAATACTATTGCAGTGTAGGAAATCACAGAGCGATGGGAATGGTCGGAAACCTGATCGTTGAAGAGTAA
>CAZNVI010000049.1:0-8357 GCA_964576705.1 uncultured Gammaproteobacteria bacterium
TGTATCTCCTGCATAGATTTCAAAACTATGGAGATAAATTCTTTAAGTTGTATTCCAAGTTTTTCTTCACATTGCTGAATTGATTCACGCTTGGCGCCACGGGCGAAGGATTTTTCGCCGAATCTTTTGAAGATATAGTCGGTTGTTAAAGATGATAGTTTTTTATCGGGATGCACAAGTGCTCCTGCGACTATTAATCCTGTCAATTGGTCGACGCAATATATCGCCCAATCCATCATGTTTTCCGGCATAACTTTAGTATCTTCGAAATTATGTGACTTAATAGCATGTGCGATATTTTTCGGAATACTATTTGGTTCTCTGCCATCCTCGAATATTAAAAGGCCATGTTTATCGAGTTGGCTAGTTTCCTGGGCTATTTCATAATCTACGTCATGTAGTAATCCCGCTATTCCCCAAGCCTCTTCATCTTTTGAGCTTTGTTCTTGTTGCGGAGTAATATAGCGATAAATTCCTTTCATGCCTGCCTCAGCTGCCAGAGAATGCTTAAGGAGGTTTTTGTTGTGGAGGTACTTAGTAAGAATAGTAAATGCGCCTGCTCTAGTCATAATAATTGTTTTCGTTACCTCAATTTGTTAGAATGATGTTTGTAATTTGGGCTCGTAGCTCAGTTGGTTAGAGCGTTGCATTGACATTGCAAAGGTCAGAAGTTCGAATCTTCTCGGGCCCACAAATAAATTACGCTAAAACTAATCTCTCACAGAATTTTGCTGTTTGCAATAATTCAGAAATAATCACATATTCTCGAGTCGTATGAGCTTCATACGCGCCTGTACCTACACATATAGCTTCAATCCCGTGTTTATGGAATATATTCACATCTGTCCCGCCTAATGATGGTTCGAGCATGGGCTTAAGATTTAAAGAAGTTAGAATTTTTTTAGTATATTGAATCATCTTATGGCTTTCGTTAAATGAGTATGGATCAAATTCTGTTTTCACATCCAGCTGTACTTTCATGCCTGGAAATTGCACGAGTGCACCATTAAAAACTTTGTGAAAATGAAGAGTATGTTTTTCAAGCTTCTGCAAATTTAAGCTTCTTATTTCTGCTTTAAAGTGGACTCTTTCAGGTACTGCATTTCTGGCACTACCCCCCTCGATTAATCCGATATTTGCCGTGGTCTCCTGATCGATTCTGCCGATTTTCAAATTAGAAATTATACTTGCAGCTATTTGGATAGCTGAAATACCGTTTTGTGGTTCTGAAGCGTGATAGCCTTTCCCGGTTATGATCGCATCTATCCTTACGTATCCTGGAGCAGAGGTAGTTATATTATTCACTCCATCTTTCCCGTCGAATGTCACCCCATGTCTTGCTGAGACTTTACTGTAATCCAGATTTAAAGCACCTAAAAGTCCGGTTTCTTCACTTAGCGTGAATATTATTTCAAGCGGAACGTGTTTCTTACCGTCTTCATTAAGTGACGTAATGGTTTCTAAAATTGCAGCTACTCCCGCTTTCGAATCTCCTCCTAAAATTGTCGTACCATCTGATATTATCTTATCGCCTTTGACCCTAGGCTTAATACCTCGGCCTGGTTCTACGGTATCGAGATGTGCATTAAGCATCATAGGTTCTCCGATTCCAGGGATCTTGCCTATTAAGTTTCCGTAATGATCAAACTCCACCTTCGCCCTAAGGTTTTTAAGTATCTTTGCTGTGTATAGCGCCATTTCCTTTTCGTGTCCAGAAGGGCTATCTATTTTAACCAAGTCAAGAAATGTTTCTATCAGTCTTTTTTGATTTATCATTTTATTTATGTAGCCTGCAGTCTGCTAATTTAATTATAAGTATTATATATTATTGACTATTTTGAAGATGTTTTTTATAAAGCTATAGTTTTTTTAAATTTTTCTCTGCAATTATTCTGAATAGCTCATCTCCAGTCCATATGATATTGGTTCGAGCTGTTTCAAATGCAACTCCGTCGTATGGTGCTTTTATTAAAGTTTTCTTTCCGAGCTTGGATGAATCAAGAACAATAGCCAGTACATCGTTCCTCTTAAAATTGTCATGGGGATTCACTAAATACTTTATAAATCCACTGATTGGGCTATATAGAACGTCTATCTCATCTACAGCATACTGAATTTGTTTTATTTCTTTTTCTTTTTGCATCTCAGGAAGTAAATTTTGCGCCAAAACCAAATTTTTTAAAGCAGAAACAACAGTCTCTATATTTTCAGGATTGTAATCATCATGAGAGCCAGATTCTAGTGTAAAAGATTTCATTCCTGACTCAGATGCCGCAAATGACATAGCACCAGATAGCTTGGAGTTATTATTTAAGTTTGGATTAAAGTATAAATTATATTTTAAACCAAGAGTTTTTATTATCTCTTTGATCGAGCTATCTGTGAATATGCTGTACGGTTTAGATGTGCGGGCGGTGTGAAGATCAATAGCAATCTCGTAATTTTTAAAATAATTAAATAATTTACTGGAATTTTTTGCCGACATCGTGGTGTCATTACCAGGATAACTTCTATTCCAGTCAGTGCCTTTATACAAGTCGAATTTACCTACAGTATAATAATAAATTCTTTGATTCCAAGCTACAGGATTGATTATGGGTGCTAAAGTAATTATTCCGTTTAATTTGAGCTCATTTTTTTTAAGCCATTTACTCAGTTCATGAAAAATATAATATGTTACCTCACCGCCATGCACCCCTCCTTGGATATAAATTTTTTTCACTCCTTGGCCATATTCATAATATCTAGAATAGATTCTATTTCCTGACACATCTGTATATAAATAAAGTTTATTAACTTTCATAATATTTGAACATCTATACTAAGATTTCATTTATAATGACCATTATTCGCTGAGGGATTATCCCCGTTTAATAGATGCGTAAGATTTTGCCTGATGAATTCGGTGTAAGAATCTTCATCAATAGCACTAGCAAGATGTTGGGTTAAATATCTGAAACCTTGATCAGTAAATCTTGATCTTTGTGAACTTGATGGAGCTTCATAGACCATTTCCCGCATGCATTGTACATCCCTCTCTGGATTTAGTGTACCACTAACCAGGATTTGGGTTTTGAAATGATCCTGTCCGGTTAAACGCGATGGTTCAAATGTGCCCATATTTATTACTGAGAAATTTCCTCCTCGTCCACTATTTAAGCCTAAACCTCTTCCTACAGCGTAAATTAAATGGGGATTTGCAGCATAGAATGAATGTACTTTAATACCATCTGAACGAAAGTTTGTAAGATCGACAGGCCTACCTGTTTCCTCTTGATATCTTGCCATTGCATTTAATGTTCCTGAAATAGCTCTATAATTTAGATCTATAGCCACTACAGGTTCAATTCTAGTATCATCGTAGTACCTTCTAATTCGTTCAAGCATATCTTCTGGAATGCAGATGTAGTTCATATTTTGTCTGCCTCTTATCCCATTTTCTTCATAAAATCTAATAATATCAGGCCAAACTTGCTCGATTAATATTTGAGTATTATTATCATTTAAAAGTGGTTTTGCTCCAGCAGCCGTATTGCCGTCTTGAGTCTGGATGTGAGCCTCATATAGCTGATAAGTACCATTTCTGTCTTGGCCGCTTGACATACTGAAAACTGTCGGGTCAGGGATGGCAATTTGCGCAACACCAGTAAGTGGCGCCAGCTGTCCATAATGTCCGCTTTCGATAAAAGCATGAAGTTTACCTAAGTTTTCCTCTAGTGGACTATCTTTTGGTAGTAATATCTGACCTTCACCACCTGCATTTACATTTCCTTTCGGAGCAAAATCCATTTTAATGTAAGCACCGAATCCATGCTTAGTTAGTGCGTCTACTTCTGTGACTAATTCACCAAAATCTTTGAAATTTCTGCCAAAAGCTGAGACATTTGCTGTCGGATGTCTTTCTTTATAGGCAGCGAGTGCGTTGTTTAAGCCTGATTTAGTTGTAATAGACCTGAATATGTCCCAATTTTCAGGATAGTCAATTCCCCATTCACGGGCTAATTCCACGAGTCTTTCGTCTTGTTCATGAGTCGCTATTCTGGTCACGCCTTTTGAAGAGATGACCCTTCCGATTAAAGAAATATTATCGGTGTTGGGCATTGGTACACCATTTAAAATTGGAATTTCTGAATCATCAAGAATTCTATTAATCAGGTCATAATCTCCGGTTGGATATTCACCTACCTCTATGATATCTACGCCTGGACGATATGTTCTATTCACTGCCCTTTCAGGAGGTCTTTGTCTGCTCACGACAAGTACTCCATCATTAGCAAAGGTTCGGCTTTCATATCTACGCGCTTCCGGACCTACTACATCTATTTTAGGAGTAGCTACAACCGGTTCGTCAGGTATAGCCGCTGCAATAGGATAATTTTTACCTGGTTCCCGATCAGTTTTAAATTTTCCTACGTCATGAGCTCCTGTTCCGCTTCGACGATACTGTTCTAGTCCTGCGATTGCCATAAAAAAACCCGCCTATAAGCGGGTATGTTTCGGTATTTATACCAAAAATCCTCCCGCCCTTAGGGGGTAATAAGGAGGACAATGATCATATCTTTTATAAATTTCATACGAGAATCTCAACTATACCATACTTAATATTTATTTTGCAAATATTTTTATACCGGGGTACAAATTATATTTCTTTACTGCGCTTTCCCCTTGAACTACAAACTCAATAAACCGTTTATCTTTGTATCCTGAGCTGCCTACAATTAAAGCAGCCTTATTGTTAGGAACGTCTTTGAGGGAAGTAAAACACGTAATAAGCCCGAATTTAGTTTTTATACTTTTACCCGCTTTAAAACTAATGTCTTTCGGTAAAAGTGTAGTTTTGCAGTTCCCGAAATTATCCCTATACCAGATAGCTCTGGGCATATCTTCTATTTGTTCTATAGAGTAAGATTTGGCGGGAAGAGATATTTTATTTATTAACCATTTTGCTGCAAGAGGTTGAAATTCAAAGCTTCTGAATTGAGTATGTGTAATTTGGTTAGCGAGTATAGGCGAGATAATTCCTTTTTTAACACACTTATTTACTACTGTTGGAATATCCAGAAGGTAAATGTCGTCTACAAGCCTCAATTTTTTTACCAGAGAAAGGACCAATCCATCAACGGTTGAAATCACTAAAATATTTTTTATGTAAAAAAAGCCGAAAGGTGTGCCATTAGGCCACTTTTTGCCTTTACCGTGGCGGTTTGCGACATTAACAAGTATTACTCCGCTATTACTTCCTGCAGCATCAAGTACATCGATTAAGTTACCCGCGGCTTCGTATTCTGCCGGGTCATGTGAGTTATCGGATTTCAGGTTATCACCGACACCTATAAAAGTAGGCGTGACACTAAAGAGACTAGAGATTCTAGTTCCCAATCGTCCCCTCACGTTTTCGTCTGTACAGTCGTTGATGAGCGTTATAAACATAAAAAATCCCCGTCTATGCGGGGTAAAATTCAAAACATGAATAAACCTCCGCTAAGGGGTGCTCATCATGTTCATCATGGTTGTTTTTAGGTGAGTCATATTTGTAAAAATATAATACAGTATAGTAAGCTTGGTCGTCAACTCTAATCTTAGAGTCAAAGGGTCATAGGTGCAAAGGTTTAGAGGGTCAAAGTAGAACACAGAAGCTATGGCTCTATGCTCGCCTCGCTAGCGCTTTGGCGAAGCAGGTCGCTTTGGGTCTATGGTCTTGTATGGATTATCCGGTTTGGGTGGCAGGGGTTCGTTCGTTGTTAAGAGTGAAGCTGGTGCCGTGTTTTTTTGCCATGGCTCCATAATTTTTCTGTCCTTTTTTACTTTTCATAACTGATAGCCATGCCCCGGCGTCTTCTACCTTCATTCTGATTTTTTTAACCTCTATTAGAAGCCATTCGAAAAAGTTTGTGTAGTACTTACCTGCTTTTACCGGTTTATCTTCTACTGAGATTACAGCAAACTCAGCTTTTAAGATGCTCGATGAGCCTATAAGCCTTTTCAATTCAGTAAGGATTTCTTGGATCCTGTTGTCAAGCTCTAGAGCCTCTCTTCTACCCAAGCGTTCAGAGCCGTGGATGATTTCAGACCTGTAATCAATTCCGCCTAGGATTTCAAGTTTTCTTTCAGGCTTGGAGTTTTCTAGATCACTTCTCGACATCATGGTGCTATCTTTACTTTTGGTTCGGAGGTCTATTGCTTCGCCCGGGAGCATCTCGCCTTTGAGCTGAAAGTATTCTGAACTTGATGCTTCAATGCCTAATAGCTGGTTTATGAAATTCTCGCTTGTGCCTTCCAATTGAGACTTTACTGATTTTACGGTGTTTCGCGCAAAACTTGCATCCGGCACTGAAGCGGTTTCTATAGGATTAACTCTACTGTGCGGTGACTTCGTTTTTGCTATAGCCATTATGCCTGCACTTTATCATAAATTCTTAAGGAAATCAAGGGTTTTTTGCTGTCTGAGTATGCTAGCGAGCATATAGCTGTTTTTCTTCAAATTATCACGTTCTATAGGATCTTTTGCCTTTTGTATTGCTTCATTGATTTCTCTTTCCTCAACGACTATTTTCTCGTTTTCGGCTATCTCTTGTAAGACAAATTCCATTTTAATATCATCTCCGGCTTTTTTGACATATTCCGCCCTCAGTGTCTCCGGTTTTTTGTTAGTCGATGCGAGATATTGGTCCAGTGTTAAGCCTAGCCTTTTAATTTCGTCAAGAGTTTGTGAAAGAAGTCTATCTACTTCCTGCTCCACTAATATGGCCGGGACGTTTACCTCAGTTTCTGCTAGAACTGCGTTTACTATCTCATCCAGTTTAGGCTCCTGCGTTTTACCCTGAGCAGCATCGAACGGGTCTTTTCCTGGTATCACGATCTTCGATTTAGCCGTAACTTTCTTGACAGCCTCTTTATATCCTTTTAATTTAACTTCAGGCATTTCGCAAGTCAGAGCTGTGATTATCCAATCAGTGTTATCTTCAAGCTTATCTACGTGAATTTTTGGATTCATAATAGGTTTCAGGTTATGCTCCTGAACTACGTTCATATATGCAGTTGGTAAGAGCTTTTTGAGTATTTCCTCGTTAATCTTGCCTTTATCAAGCCTTTCTTCAACCACGTTTCGAGGGGCTTTGCCTTTTCGGAAGCCGGAGATTTCAGCTGTAGATACTGCGTCATTTATGACGTTTTCCCGATTTTTTTTGATATCTTCATTACGGATAGTCACAGTAAGCTGTATAGTTCCGTCTGGTCTTCGTTCAATTGTAGGATTAGTATTGTTAGCCATAATTAATTTTCTGCCCTTAATCTTCGACTCTGAATTTACCGAAGAGTGCGGGCGAAGGGACTTTCCGCCTTCGCTAAAGCTTCGGCGGATAAAGAGCCTTATGTGCTTGCCCGCCATAGCTTGTGCCAAGGAGAGGACTCGAACCTCCATGGGTTTCCCCACATGGTCCTAAACCATGCGCGTATACCATTTCGCCACCCTGGCAAGCGAAGGTGGGTCTACCATTTCACCACGCCCGCCGATTATACACCATTATAGAATATTAATCTGGATTTGAAAATGGTTTACTTCCAGTATCTCCCCTCTTGTCTCTCCCGACTAAGTCGGGATCGCAGGCGGGCTCCTCACTTCGTTCGTCCGTCCCACAAAAAATAGGATCGCCAGAGGTTTGGGCTCAGGCCATCCTATCTAATAAAGAGTATAGCATTTAACTATAGGTTTGTCAATAGTCTAGCAGGTAAATTTTCTACTGCATTTTTGCCATGAAATGGTTTACAGACCGTGCCCAGCTACCGTCGCTGGATGGAGTATACATGCTCATAATTTCATCAGGAGTTATTAAGCCCCTCTGTTTATATTTAGTGGCTAAAGTCTTCGTCACTGTTTCGATAGCTTCAGGATAATTTTCAAACCTGGTTACTTTCGTTCCGTATATACCGAATCCCCAACAATTATGGGACCCTGTAGGTATCTTCTTGCATAGATTGGATTCTTGCATAGCAATAGCCGGAATAAGTCTGAAGTCTAGGTCATACTTATCTGCGATCTGTACTATGTCAGTTGCATATCCTTCTAAGGGAGAATTATATTTAGCCAAAAATTGCCTGACTATTTCTATACGGCCTTCTTTAGTCACGATATTATCCGAAAGATTGACGGAATCAGAAGGTAAGGCAGAGTATGAAAAAGCGTTAATAGTTTTATCGTTTGCATACAGAAGCTGATTATTGTTTCTCTGGTTAAAGTTAAGAAGATACAGTAATATAATAAGGAAGTAAAATGGAGCAATAAAAGAAAACGTTACAAGCAGTATAACTTTTCTCATCCACTTAATACTTACAAATTGTTATCCAAAAGTCAAGTTTGT
>CAZNVI010000050.1:0-8140 GCA_964576705.1 uncultured Gammaproteobacteria bacterium
TCAGATGATGGAGAGTGGATGATAATCAGATTTAGTGCTTTTCATCAAGCATTATCAGATGGTCAGTTCCCGGTTCGTTTTTTAGGAAGATTAAATTACGGATATGGTTATCCAGTAGCTAATTTCTTATATCCTGGATATTTATATCTTACCGAGCCTATACATCTTTTAGGATTTGGATTTGTGGATTCCATAAAAATATTTGTAGGATTCGTAATGGTGGGATCTGCTGTTTTTACATTTTTATGGTTAAGGAAGTTTTTTTCATCTTTATTATCACTCGTCGGATCTTTGGTATATTTATACATGCCTTATCATCTATATGATCTTTTTAAGAGAGGCTCGGTGGGTGAACTGTTAGCGCTTAGTATAGCGCCATTTATTTTGTGGCAGATAGGGAGAAAGAGTTATTTTTTTACGACAATTGGAATTGCCTTGCTGATTCTGTCTCATAACACTTTAGCGCTTTTGTTTTTACCAACGATATTATTTTACATGCTGATAAACATCAGATTTAATAAGGATTTTAGACCCTTGATTTACCGGTATATTTCTGTATTGTTTATTGCATTCGGATTAACTTCATTTTTTTGGATTCCTGCTATTCTTGAGTTGCCGCATACAAAATTTTCTGAAACAACCGTATCCGAGTGGCGGATATATTTTGCCAATCCACATCTTTTGATTTTCGGCAGCTTGATCGTTATAGTATCGATTTTTTTTGCACTTTTCCGGTATCGTAAGTGGAAAGAAACAGAATTGAATAACTATGCTTTTTTGTTTATGGGGACAGGTCTATTAAGTATCTTTATGAGTCATAGCTTAAGTACATTTCTCTGGAACGTCTTACCGGTCTCGTTTGTGCAGTTTCCATATAGATTTATTTCATTACTTATACCTTCCAGCGCGTTTTTATCTGCTTATCTAGTTTCAGAATTTAAGCTTAAAAAAAGTATACTATTTAGTCTAATATTACTCGTTGTCTTATGTATAAACGCATACCCTTATTTAAAAGTGTCGGGATTTTTACCACAAGCTGAAGGTTTATATGCTACAAATGAAAATTCTACTACTGTAAAAAATGAATATATGCCTGTTTGGGTACTGGAAGATCCTAACTCTCATCCGGAATCAAAAATAGAGGGTATAAGTTACGATAATTTAAATTACAATAATAGTAGTATAAGCTTCAATGCATTAAGTAATGGAAAGGTAATAATAAATACTATTTATTATCCCGGTTGGAAAGCTTTTATAAATGATGAAGAGGTACCTATAAATTACGTTGAAAACAATGGCCTTCTGGGAATAAATATTAAAGAAAATCCAGCTAAGGTTACTTTTCTTTTTACAGAAACAAGATTAAGATTGTTTTCAAATATTATTTCAGCGATATCTATTATGGTTTTATTCATATTGAGTACTTATTACAGAAAGAACTATAAGAATAAGATTGTAAAAACTGATCAGAATCTATGATTAGATCAATCAACCAGAATGTATAATTAATGTATTATGCTATTACTTAAGAAATATTATGGTTTATTTGTAATATTGGCGTTAGGTCTCTATGTAATTCGACCTCTTTTCATCTCAGGTTTATTTCCTATGCATGATGATACACAGCCATCTCGTATCTTTGAAATGGCAAATTCTTTAAGGGACGGAATAGTTCCTGTCCGTTGGTCTGGGAATCTCGGATATGGTTATGGATATCCAATCTTCAATTTCTATGGACCCTTTGCTTACTATATTGGCGGATTATTAAATGTTTTAGGTTTTGATGTGATTATGGCTACAAAAATAGTAATGTCTCTCGGTATGATTCTGGCAGGAGTTTCGATGTATTTTTTATCAAGGCAATTTTGGAGTGAAACAGGAGGAATCATCTCAGGTCTATTATATAATTTCGCACCGTATCACGCTTTGGACTTATATGTCAGAGGAGATCTGGCGGAGATCTATGCATATGCTTTTATCCCCTTGATGTTTTTAGGGATATATAAAGTGTTTATTCTATTGGTATATAAATCAAAGATCAAGAACCAATCCGCCAGCCTGCGGATAAAATCACAGACTATAAATAGTAAAAAGTTATGGTTCTATATTAGCCTAAGTTCCATAAGTTATGCAGTAATAATTCTGTCCCATAACCTGACAGCTTTAATGGTTACCCCATTCTTGA
Organism: uncultured Gammaproteobacteria bacterium; assembly: GCA_964576705.1. Lineage (GTDB taxonomy): Bacteria > Patescibacteriota > Microgenomatia > Levybacterales > UBA12049 > CAYMDS01. Next base: position 2,186 of record CAZNVI010000050.1, read on the forward strand.
TTTTTGCTATTGTTATTTTAGGATTTTACTTATTTCAAATTAAAAAACCATTTGCCATAAGCTATTTGCTATTCGCTTTTATTCTAGGTATTTGTCTTTCCGCATTTTATTGGTTTCCGGCATTAAGTGAAATGAGATACACAAATGTAATGTCTCAAATAGGCGGTAAAGCTGATTTCAGATTACACTTCGCATGTCCTACTCAGCTTTGGGACAGTCCGTGGGGCTTTGGAGGGTCAGCTCCCGGATGTACAGATGGCATGTCGTTTAGGGTCGGAAAGTTACACTTGGTTTTAGCTCTCATAACCTTTCTATCTCTGCCTATTATATGGAAGAAAAGTAAAAAAATTTCTTTATTTGTATTCGCGGTATTATTATTAGGGTTTGTGTCTGTATGGTTGACAATTGAGCAATCGAGATTGGTTTGGGAATATATACCTGTTATGAAATTTTTCCAATACCCTTGGAGATTTTTATTAATAGTTTCTTTTTTAATTTCATTTCTAGGCGGTTATCTCATATTTTTTATTAGAACCATCAGTAGCGGTAATAAATATTACAGGTATATTGAGAGGATTTTTATAATTTCATTTTTATTAATTATGTTTTCTTTGTACGGTAAGCTATTTAATCCTCAGACTATAGTCACGAAATCACCAGCTAATTACATAAGCCAAACAGCTTTAAAATGGAATATTTCGAAAATTTCAGACGAATACATGCCAATAAACTTTGTGAAACCTGAAAATGAAAAAGATATTGTAAAAGAGAAAATATCCATCATTCACGGGAGTGGATTAGTCACTAACGAGAAGCAAAGCGTAGGAAGGACAGGTGCAGATTTGACTATTGAAAATAAATCAGCATTAGTGCTAATTAAAACAGCATATTTTCCAGCTTGGAATTTATATCTGAATAACCACAAATCAAATTTTACTATAACAGATAGAGGAATATTGGTAAGCGTTCCTGAAGGAAAAAACAGTCTATTTTTACGTTTTGAACAAACACCATTTGAGCTAATCGGGAATATAATAACATTGGTTGGAATATTTACACTTGTGCTTGGTATAATTGTTACTTACCTAGGATTAAATCCTGGAATTAATTTTAAAATTAGTCTAAGAGATTTCATGTATGAAAAAAAATAAAGTCGAGATCGTAATTCCGGTTTATAACGAAGAAAATGAACTTGAGAGTAATATTAATAAACTTTTCGAGTTTTGTAAAAAAAACCTTAACAGTTTAGATTGGCATATTACTATTGCAGATAACGCCTCATCTGACAACACTCCTGTAGTTGCTTCTAAGCTTACCAAATTAAGTTCTTCAATTTCACATTTTCGTTTAGAACAAAAAGGTCGTGGAAGAGCAGTTAAGCGTGTATGGAGTCAGTCTAAAGCCGATTATTATGTGTACATGGACTTGGATTTATCAACTGATTTAGTACATCTCCCGAATATTATAAAAGCCTTAGAGAATGGTTACGATCTTGCAGTCGGATCCCGTTTATCCGAAGGCTCAGTAGTCGAAGGACGTACATGGGTACGTGAACTCACTTCTCGTACGCTTAATTTCCTATTCATACAAATCTTTTTCCAGACACATTTTACTGACGCCCAATGTGGATTTAAAGCTGTTACAAGGAATGTTGTTGATAATTTAATTCCATATATGCGGGATAACGGTTGGTTTTTTGATGGAGAACTGTTGATTGTAGCCGAAAAAAGCGGTTATAAGATTTATGAAGAACCTGTACACTGGGTAGATAACCCCGGTTCTACAGTACGTCTTATTTCAACAATATGGGGAGATATTAAAGTTATGTGGCGATTAATGAGGGAACGTCCCTGGGTAAAATTAAAAAAGAAAAAATAAATCTATGGATGAAAAATTAGATCTGGTACTGATTACAAGAAGAACTATAAATGGTATTGTGGCTCTTATCTCCAGGCAATTCATATTAGTACTTATAAACATCGGTACTAAATTTATAGTAGCTTCATATTTGGCAATCAGTGGATTCGGAGTATATACAGTAGTGATCGCTATCCAAAGGGTGATTAGTTTTTTTACTGACTTCGGGCTTGGTGCTGCTTTAATACAAAAAAAAGAATCTATAAATAAAGAAGATACTACGACCATTTTCACGATCCAATTTTTAGTTACATTATCTATATTTTGTTTAGTATTTATATTCAAAGGTGTAATATCTGAGGTGTTCAAGTTAGATATTACAGCAATTAAATTACTTTTGACTTTAGTTTTTTGTATTTTTCTTTCTTCATTTAAGATAATCCCGTCGGTATTACTTGAACGACATATAAGATTTGAGAAATTAATCATCCCGCAAATTATTGAACAGTTTATCTTCAATGTAATTCTTGTAGTCTTATTGCTTAGAAATTATGGACTGGAGAGTTATACCTATGCATTTTTAGCTTCTTCTTTGACCAGCATACCAGTATATTACTATATTAGTCCATGGAGTATATCGTTTGGGGTATCGCGTAAAGCATTAGCGCATTTAAAATACGGTACTCAATACCAGGCGAAGAATATTCTGGCGACTGTTAAGGATGATTTTCTGACCCTTTTTCTGGCCAAAACACTCTCGTTTACGCAAATCGGATATATAGGGTTTGCTCAGCAGTGGTCGTTTATGATTTATCGATTTTTAGTCGATAGTGTTACCAAGGTTACATTTTCTACTTATTCCCGGATGCAAGATAATAAAGAACATTTGAGACATGCAATTGAAAAATCATTATTTTATATAAGTTCTGTTATGTTTCCGGCAGTGCTTGGAGCGATATTAATCTTTCCTTATTTTATCATGTTAATTCCGAAATGGAGTAATAAATGGGAGCCTGCGATATTAAGTTTTATATTTTTCAGCTTAAATGCCGGAATCTCGTCTCTATCTAATATTTTAATTAATGTGCTGGATGCCAATAATAAAGTTAAAGTTACATTAAAACTTATGGCTATTTGGACTGCGCTGACTTGGATCCTCACGCCTATTTTTATTTATCGTTTTGGTTTTAATGGAGTTGCAGCAGCCTCGTTTATGGTAACTCTAACTATTTTTTATACAACCTATCTGGTACGAAAAATAGTCTATTTCCAATTATTAAAAAGTGTCTATAAGCCATTTTTATCGACGATGATTATGGGAGTGTGTATCTATGCTTTTACCAGAGTTTACGTTAGTAATTTTATGGTCTTAACATTTGTTATACTGATGGGTATGGCAGTATATATGTTCAGTATGTTTTTACTTGCGAGAAAGGAACTTTATCAAGGCGTAAAAGTATTACTGCGTAAAAATGAATAAATCAACCAATAAAATACCGGTTTCTATTGTAATAAGTGCTTATAATGAAGAGAAAAAGATCCTTGACTGCTTGAAATCTGTTAAATGGGCAGATGAAATCATTGTCATCGATAATTCATCTCTCGATAAGACTTCTGATATTTCGAAAAAGAACGGAGCCAAAGTTTTTCTCGAGAAAAACAATTTAATGCTTAACGTAAATAAGAATTTGGGATTCCTTAAAGCAAAAAATGAATGGATCCTAAGCTTAGATGCTGATGAGCGAGTATCCGGAGAACTTGCAGAAGAGATTATCAAGACTATTAAAAATAATCCGAAAGAAAATGGTTTTTGGATTGCCCGTAAAAATATGATTTTCGGCAAATGGATCCAGAATTCAATTTGGTGGCCTGATTATCAATTGCGATTATTTAGAAAAAATAAAGGCAAATTTCCGGAAATAGATGTACACGAAATGCTTAACGTCGAAGGGGATACCGGTAAGTTAGAAAACTCGATAGTGCATTATAATTACGAATCAGTGTCGCAATATCTTTATAAAATGGATCGAATATATACAGAAAACGCAGTAAAAAACATATTGGATTCAAAGACAGAATTATCCTGGCATGGTGTTATTAGAATGCCGGCTGAAGACTTCCTGAAAACATTTTTTCTACAGAAAGGGTATAGAGATGGACTTCATGGTTTAGTGCTTAGCTTGCTTCAGGCATTTTACTCTATAATTATTTTTGCTAAAGTATGGGAAAAAAAAGGCTTTCCGGAATATAACAGCGGAAGTTTTATAAACGAATTTATAAAAGAACTTAATAAATTATCGCATAAATTCCAATACTGGATTTTGACTGTTTTAATTGAAAACGCCAGGGATGTTACCGGTAAATTATATTATAAGTTTTTAAGGAATAGAGCGAACAAACGCATTAAAAATATTTAAAATGGTAAGAATTTTCGCATCCGTAATAAACTATAATAACCCCAAAGATACACTTGAATGCTTGAAATCGTTGGAAAAAATTAAAAAAAAAGACATAGAGCTTGATGTGTGTATAGTAGACAATTCTTCAGCAAAACCCTTCGAGTTAGATAGTAGTTATTTCAGGACGTTTTCATCCAGCTTAATCCGAAATACTGAGAATTTAGGATTCTCAGGTGGACACAATGTAGCTATAAGAAAAGCCATGGATTCAAATGCAGATTATTTGTTAATACTGAATAATGATACAAGATCGGAACAAAATTTATTGGTTAAATTACTTGAATGTATACAGCAGGCAGACGATATCGGGATCACAGTCCCTAAAATTTACTTTGAAAATGGTTATGAGTATCACAAAAACAGATATAAAAATATTGAGTTGGGAAAAATCTTATGGTATGCGGGTGGATTTATGGATTGGGAAAACGTAATTGGTATGAATAGAGGAGTTGATGAGGTTGACACGGGTCAATATGATGATTATTTCGAAACAGAACTTGCGACTGGTTGTTGTATGTTAATAAAGAAAGAAGTTTTTAAGAAAATCGGTCCTTTAGATGAAAGATACTTTCTTTATTATGAAGATACTGATTTTAGTATGCGGACTAAAAAGGCTGGTTATAAAATTATTTTTCAACCAGAGAGTATTTTATGGCATAAGAACGCAGGATCGTCGGGGGGGTCCGGATCTGAACTGCAGGATTACTTTATATCAAGGAATAGATTAATTTTCGGTATGAGTTATGCGCCTCTGACTGCAAAATTTGCTTTATTTCGAGAAAGTTTGAAGCTGTTTTATAGTGGCCGGAAGTGGCAGAAAAAAGGTGTTAAAGATTTCTATCTTAGAAATTTCGGGAAAGGAGGTTATAGTTTCGGTAGATAATTAACCATAGATAACAGATACAATTATGAATAAGATTTCAGCAGTAGTGATCGCTAAGAATGAAGAAAACATGATTGCAGATTGTATAGAGTCATTATCTTTCTGCGAAGAAATTTTGGTGATAGACAATAATTCTGAAGATAAAACATCTGAAATCGCCAGACACTTAGGGGCAAAAGTCTATAACGTGAAAGAGGGAAATTTCTCGGACATGCGTAATTTTGGTTTAACTAAAGCTAAAAATTATTGGATATTTTATGTTGATGCGGATGAAAGAGTAAGTTCAAGTCTCCGTGATAGCATAGAGAATATAACTACAAATACTAAAATTCAGACTTCCGCGTTTAGAATAAAAAGGAAAAATTTTTACTTAGGAAAACACGAATGGCCGAACATCGAACGATTAGAGAGATTATTTAAAAAAAGACAACTAAAAGAATGGTATGGCGAGATACATGAGACAGCAAGAGTAGATGGAGAAGTTGGAGAGATTACCGATGGTTTTTTACTTCACTATACACATAGAGATCTGTCATCTATGTTAAAAAAAACTATTGAGTGGTCAGGTGTTGAGGCGAATTTACGATTCAAAGCTCATCATCCGAAAGTGACATGGTGGAGGTTTTTTAGGGTTATGCTTACTGCTTTCTATAACTCATATATTATGCAAAAGGGTTATAAAGCAGGGGCTGTAGGGGTGATAGAGAGCATTTATCAATCATTCAGTATGTTTATTACTTATGCTAGATTATGGGA
>CAZNVI010000051.1:0-7949 GCA_964576705.1 uncultured Gammaproteobacteria bacterium
AATCAAAAAATTTATGTGGCGGAGATTGAAGAAGCTGATGGGACTTTGGGTGCCTGGACTGAAGCAGGAGATCTACCCGCCGCCTTAAGTGGGTTTGGGATGTTCGCTCATGGAAATAATATTGTTATCGTAGGTGGTGAAAATCTAAGTGGCAAAAAAGATAAAACATATAAAACGACTTTAAATTCTGACGGCACGATAGGCTCTTGGATCGAAACCTCCGCCCTACCTAAGCCATTATCCAGAGCACAATTTACGAAGTCAGGCTCCAAATTATTCGTAATTGGTGGACTAAACGCGGATGGCACTACATCAGATGATGTATATTTTACAGATATAAATACAGACGGGACTCTCAATCCATGGCAAATAAGCACATCTAAAATCCCGAAACCCACTTGCTGCGGATCTGCAGCCAATATAGGAAATTATCTTTATCTCATAGGCGGACATAATACAAATACCGGAGAATACTTTGATGATGTTATGTTTGCAAATAAAAATATCATAACAGGCGAAAATATATTTGAAACATTAACAGTGCCATACTTTAACCAAAACAGCTCACCTTGGGGAGAGAGTGAATATGACCATGCTAGGTCTTTAAGATTTACAAATTATAAGTTTGAACGCTGGGGTTGCGCTGTGACATCTGTAGCTATGATCATGAGATACTTTAATATAAACGTACTACCCAACGGAACACCCTTAGATCCTGGCAACTTGAACAAATGGTTAAAAGATAATAAAGGCTATTTGACAGGCAGCGATAGAGAAGGTAGTTATTCATATCTAAACTTTCCGATAATAGGTACATTATCTCAGAAAATATTCGATGCGGGTAAGTCGAGATATAAGCTTGAGTATTACCGGGAGAAAGCAACAAATTTAAATTTAGATACTTATCTTAATGCAAATAAACACCCTGTAATTCTAAAAGTTGCTAATTCAAATACAAATAGTCATTTTGTGGTGGCGAAGGGTAAGACTAATACTTCCTATAACATAAACGATCCGGAATGGAACTATACTGATTTAAACTCTTTTGGTAATAATTTCAGTCAAATTGATCGTTTCGTTCCTGTCAATAGCGATCTATCGTACATACTAGCTGTGGTAAATCCGAAAACACACATGCTAGTTACTGACCCTCAGGGAAAAAAGACCGGAAGCGTCTTTGAGAACGGACAATTAACTACATATGATGAAATTCCTGACGCTTCATATTCATACCAAGCCCCAATTAGTAACCCTAAAACCAATGGTATTACAGAGACTTTGGGTACCGGTGTAAACGAATTTCTTCTCTCTAAGCCAAAAAATGGTAATTACATTTTCAAACTTTCAAGTAACGGAGATAGAAGATATGAGCTAAACATTTCTACTTTTCAAATTGACGGTAAAAACAGCTTAGAGCTAATTAGGGGTACTACTAATTCTCAAGAAGCGTTTGTCGTATCTTACGACCAAAAAAAATCAATTAAAGTTAAACGTATTAAAATATGTAAGGAATCAAAGTCGAATAAAACTTCTACCAGTCATCATTATCATGATCATGATGACTGCGAAAAATATGACAGACATGACTAAACCTAAAACATATCTATCCTAATTGCTCAAGAAATATCTTCCGAAAACAGATCGTCTATCATTTTTCTTCCTTATATGACTTCCATTTACATCTTCATATAATTTTTCATACTGTTTTACAACTTTTTTTACTGAATACTTCTTTTCATACGCTGCATAGGAATTCCTACTAAGTTTCTTTCGTAATGTATCATTCCTCATCACACGCTCCATATTCGCTGCAAACTTCATTACATTATCAGGCGGAGAAATAAGACCTATGCCCTTAACCATTTCCCCTACTCCACGCTTAGATACTCCTATGATCGGTAATCCGAAAAACATAGCTTCGATTAATGAAACAGGTTGGACTTCTGAAGTACTGGCAGTCACAAATGCATCGGCAATCTGAAAATATCCTTTACTTAATAAATCATCAGGGCTAATTTCGCCTATGAAAACTACATTCTCAGCTAAGTTAAGATCTTTGACTAAGCTTTGTAGATTATCTAACTGTGGACCTCGACCAATTATTACTAAACTTACATCTGATCGTCTTTTAATTAACTCAGAAAAGCTCAAGATTAACTTATCCAAGCTTTTCTCAGCCGAAACTCTACCTACATATAACAAAACGTTTTTCTTTAAGTGCAATCTTTCCTTAAGATTATTTACATCATTTTCTGTGGCTTTTTTCATTTTACTTTCGTCTATCGTATTCGGAATTACATATACCGGACGTTTCACCCCATACCTTTTTAAATCTTTACTTGAATCGGATGAAGGAGCCACTATCGCATCGCATTGGTTAAAAAATAAAATAGCATACTTCCATAGTATAGTACTCAATATCTCAGGAGGTGAAGAAAACTTATTCTTAAGAAACTCTTCTGACATAAAATTCGTATGAAAAGTTCCGATTATAGGTTTTCTAATAGTTTTCCCCAACAGAACTCCGCCGGCACCTACTAAAAATGTAGTTTGGAAATGGATAATATCAGGATTAAAGCGACGTAAATACATAATAAGCCGTGGAGAAATCGGGGTAGCAGCACGAAATTCAGGATATAAGAATGTGGGGACTGACCGTAACATAACCAATGAAATTCTATTCGCCTTCCATTTAAGTTCCTTCATAAATTTAGGCCTGGGTGCAAATATCTGAATTTCATGCCCTTCCTCTGCCAACATAGAAGTTATAGTCACTAAAGACGTAGATACACCGTTAATCCAAGGTAAAAATGTGTCAGTAAAATATGTTATTTTCATAAAAATGACGACTTGTTAAATATCATCGAATCGTAATAGGCTTTCCAAAACTAACAGATTGACGTGAAATGAATATTGAAAAATAATTAACCAACCCCCAAAAAAAATAAGGAAGGCTTGAACTTAAGCTACTTACTTTTCTGGGTGAAGTTTTCGTCCGCATCTTATTTGTGTACAAAGTGCTGCCTTTACCGTACTTCTCTCTGATCCGCACACTTATATCCCAATCTTCCCCGGATGTCAAATTGAGGTTAAATCCACCGACCTTAATAAATGCATTTTTTCTGATTGCCATATTAAACCCCCAAATCAAAGAGTTTCCGAACACTTGGTTAATCTGTGCAAATAGGTCAAAAATGGAATATAAAGCATTTGTTATGAAACTGCCTTCACTCGGCAATGCCGAACCACCTATTATTTTGAGATTATTGTCTCGGAATAAATCACTAATAATATGTAACCAGTTTTGATCATGAAAAGTATCAGCATCGCAAAAGGCGATAATCTCACCACTTGCCAAATCTGCTCCAAATTGTTTCGTGACGCTAAATCCTTGTTTTTCTTTATATGCCACAACTCTTACGCCACACTTTTTTGCTATTTCTGAAGTTCGATCTGTAGAATTGTTATCTATTACTAAAATTTCATAATTCTCTTTCGGAAACGATTGGTTTTTAAGCGAATCTAAGCATTTGCCTATTAATTTTTCTTCGTTATAAGCTGGCACTATTATAGATATTAATGGTTTCATATTATGGATTTTACCAAACCCGAGTAATAAGTAAAAATTATATACTCAACAATCACCTCTATCAGCCTTCTTGGGAAAGCTGCTCAAAGTAAGTCCCAGTACACACTCCTTTAGAAAAATCACCACCCTCAGTTGTGCATTCATTTCCAGATGGGCTAAGCTTACATGAAATGTTTCCACTATCGAAATCGCCTTTATCCCATCGCAACAGAACTTCTGTTAAGTCCTTACTATTAAACAGGCAGATTCCTTCTTTTCCCTCTAAGCTGTCAAAGATAACTTTCTGTTCATTCACTACCTCTTGAGGTATTTCTGTCGGAAAAACTACCTCTATGCTCTCTGTTCTTAAATAAAACTGGCATTTATCACCTTTAGAACCTCTTATCTCAAATTGGCTGACTGTGGTCTGCTTAACACCAAACATATCCAAAGTCAGCTCGTTCAATATTTTCGCTTCTTTACAACCTATAGATGCTTGTATAAAACAGGACATATTATCTTTACAGTCAAGTGTACTCGTTACATTTTCTTTCACTGTCGGCATGGGTGTCCCTGTGACACTAATAGCAGCATTTACAGTCGGAGTAGGTTTACTTGGAGAAGGTTTTGCTTTAGAATTACTTACTAAAACCAACGCGATGATAATGAAAAATATTACAGCAACCGCTACCAAAACTATCACTAACTTTTTTTTACTTTTTAAATTATCTAAAATTCGTAAGAAAGGAGCTTTTGTCATCTCAGTTGGCGATTGGATCGCGGCTACCTCTTGACCTGGAGTTTCTTGCTGTGGAATATTCGTATTTGGAGCGGAAGAATTTTGCCCAGAATTGGATAATGCCATTTCGACATCCTCTTTCGCCCAACCATTTGATATTAAAGCAGTTTTGATCTCATCTGGGGATTTACCATTTTGAAGCTCTTGATTAATGTAATCTATCAACTGCTGTTTATTGTCCATATAGCTGTATCTTAACTATACTGCATTTAAATATTTCTACGCAACAAAATTAAAAATAAATTATAATACCAGTATGGAAGAAGGGTTAAAACCAGGATTCCCAGATGTGAAGGATGCGAGCTTCTTACTACCCCAGCAGAGGGAAATATTGTCCAGAAATAACTATGCATTTTTTCCACAGGCAGATAGCGCAGTGCACGCTTATCTACAGTATTTGAATCATCTCGAGAATCAAAATGGCGAAAGTACATCTGAGGATGAAAAAGTAAATCAAGCAGATATTTTAAGAGGTATTTTTGATGAGTTCCTGACTGAAGAGTTAAGAAATACCAGAATATATGAGAGAGATGATAAGGAAGCAGCTTTACCCTACACACATATAAACATAACAGATTTTGCCACAAAACTGTATGAAAGGCTTGGTGGACAAATCCCGGAAGGTTTAACATTAGGTGGTGACAAGCCAAAAAGAAAAACTATAGTAGTTTTTCCTTCAACTGTTTTTACTGAAAGCGGATCTCCATTCACGTACGTAGATGTAGCTATGCAACAACTGATAAGAGGAATTCACTCTACTATAAGAAGCATACATTCAGGTCGAAAACCAGATCAATTAAGTATCGTGACATTGGGTGCTGTAACTAATAAAGATTGGGGGTATCTCTCAAAAAATTATGCTGACAGGATAAAAAACGACGCTTTTGACACAGCAGGTGAAACATATGCTGAGCTATTGACAGAGTCCAATTTATTAAACGATATGGATGGCAACGACAGTATGATTTTTTGGGGAACTTCCATGGGTGTGAGTTTTGCAGCGGCTACTGCAAATAAGCTACTGGGATCACGTGATGTTGTACAATCGACAGAGGAAAGGAGAGAGCTCAATAAACCATATCTACAAGTGCGGGGAGACGCACCAGCTGGAGTAATACGCCCAGGAGAAAAAGGGTCAATTAGAAAAGGGCTACAGGTCGCGACAGGCTTTGTTAGAAGTGGACTGACATTAGGTAAAGACCAACCACACACAAACTACATTATGAAAAATGAGAAACCATTTCTCGAAGCGATGGGACAAAAATTGCGGGAGCTTGGAATTGATGCCAGGAAAGATCCGCAAACTACAGCAAAAACAAGAGCTATTATTAACACTGTCTGGCAGTTACTCAAAGGCGTTCCATACGGAGATAAACTAAAACTATACATGGTTAAAGGATATAAAGACCTAACCACCGCTGACCCTGATGAAGATAAGCAACTGCAAGAAAAAATGGAGGCATTATTATCAAGAACTGTCGAAGAAGGAGTGCTGGATGAGGTTACGTCAACTGAATCTCCCCGAGTTTATGGTGCAAATATGATACATTCTATACCTTTTTTTCATAAAGACAGTAACAGCGAAATGCGCCGTTGGAGAAGAACAATTGATTTATTATCGAATATTAATGAAATTCAAGGAAATACTGAAACTGACTAAAACCCTAACTCTTGACTCTCAAATAAGTAAATATAAATCTGTGGATTGTCATTCAGTCCTAACGAATCAAATTATAGATGATTTTGTCTCAGTTTTAAAGGATTGGCAGATAGTTTTCCAACAATATCCCTTCAGCATTCATTCTTCAGGAGATGCAAGCTATGCATAAATACCTCCTTACAGCCACAATGGTTACTACTTGCTTTCTGTTTGGAGCTGGCTCTATGTATCTAATTGACTCCATTTGAGTATATAAAAAGGTTGAGAGAGGCAAAGAGCGGTCTAACAAGAAAGTAGAACGATATGTTGAAGATCGTGTGTCAGTCAGCAATTACTAAACAACTCATATGAAGTTTTCTACACAGTCTCACAATTTAACACAAAGGTAGGCTGTGATTTTGTATCCATAGTTTATTCTTTGACGGCACTCAACATTAAGAGAAAAATTATACAACGAAAACATGACCAACCATTTGAAGAAGCATCGAAGTCAGCCACGCAATCACTCCGACCACCCATACCGCTCAAATTTATCTCGTCCAAAACCTTATAAGACCTCTCTTAAATCTGCAGTAAATTTTTGAAATTTACTCTTGATTTACTGTTCTTCCTTCTAGCCTATCTTTGAGTTTATTGGCATCCTTTTTTAGTTCCTCCAAAATATTAGGTGGAGCTTCATATGAGAAAGACAATACATGTGATAACATAGTTCCAATTTCTATTCTTGCATCAGGAATAAGTGCATCAAAATTTTCATCTATATTTTGAATCGTAGCCCCAACAAAGTAAGGATTGGTTATTATTTTTCCCATTTTGACTAGAGCAGAAACACCATCGGGTTGTTTAGCAAGAATGTTCAAATAATCTACTTCGAAGTATTTCCACCATATTTCAACGTTTTTGCTTGACAACAACAAATCAACTAGCTGGATTATTTGAGTAATAGATGGCTCTTGACCTTCTTCAGTCTTCATAATTTGAGCAACACCAACACCGAACGGCTTATAATGAATAAAATCAACTCCACCATGCATATAGACTTCATCTATCGTCCTCATCAACTCCTCAGCTTTTTTCCTTGCACTTGCAAAATCATCACTTATCCTTTCACCTAACATCTTTTCTAAAGATGTTCTTATTTTAGTCAGGTCTTGAGTCGAAAATCTTTGTTGATTCATTTGTAGTATTAGTTCAACAGCATAGATACTATCCTCAACGAAAAATTCATTATTTGCGCCTTCAATAACCCTGAGAAAAGCTGGAGTCGCTTCCACAGGGTAAGTGAATTTTATTCTATCCATTTTATCCCGTCCTATTTTTTCAGTCCAACTCAACCATTCCTCATCTTCAGGTTGTTTCCCTCTTTGAGGTCTAGTAAGTTCATCAACAGTTTTTGAGAAGTCTTTAACTAATTGTTGCTGTTCTTGTTGTTGAAGTCGAGGGACATCTTCTGGATTAACTCCAAAATATCTTGCTAATCTTCTCACTGTATCAACCGAAGTGTTTTGAAGTAATGCTTCAGCTTTCTCAACAGTTAATGCATCGCCTTGTTGTTCTCTTGATATCTGAAATAGCTTCTGTGCAACCCATTGGTATTCTCTTATTTGCTGTAGATAAGAGACAAATCTAGCGTGATATTGGTCATAAATTAAAGCCTTTTCTTCAGGGCCGATGTCTTCCTGTATCCATAGATGATTTCTCACTTTTTCTAAATGTTCTAGCCATTGATCCCCATCTAAATCACCCAACTCTCTATAAGCTACATCTCCTGATGCATAATAAGCAATAACTTCATCTTTTGCATCATGTAAAAAATTTTTTCTCAGTTGATCAGCATATTCCTTATGGTCTTCAAAATAATATAGCTCACTTAGGGTTTTATCAGTATCTCTCAAATGTACTAGTTCTCCTTCAGCAAGGAA
>CAZNVI010000052.1:0-7931 GCA_964576705.1 uncultured Gammaproteobacteria bacterium
TACTTATCGCAGCGATCCTAGGTGATACTGTGAATTATTGGATCGGCAACATGATAGGCCCTCGGGTCTTCGCCAAAGAAAATTCTCGCGTATTTAAAAAAGCTTACCTTGAGAAAACCCGCGAATTCTACGAAAAACACGGGGGTAAAACCATAATCCTTGCGCGTTTCGTTCCTATAGTCCGCACCTTCGCACCATTTATCGCAGGTGTTGGGAAAATGCATTACAGTACTTTTCTTTTTTATAATGTCGTGGGTGCAGTTATTTGGGTTACCTCATTAACATTTGCAGGATATTTCTTCGGAGGATTACCTATAGTCAGAGAAAATTTCGAGCTTGCAGTGATCGGCATAGTCCTTTTCTCCTTACTTCCGATGATTTATGAGTACATAAGCCATAAGAAAGGTCCCAAATTATCTAAAAAACAACTGGAGCACGCTACTTACCAAGATATCCAAAAAACTCTTAAAAAAGAACATTTGAATGATTAATTAAATGCAGAAAGTTATTCTTCGAGCGATCCCGATTCAATCAGGAGAGTCGAGAAGCAAAAAGACTATACAAGTTCTCGATTCGATTCGCTCGCTCGAACAATAAAATAATGAAGAAATATTATAAAGAACAGCTCTTCCCCATCGCGCTTACTATCGCAACATTCATCGCCTTGTGTGTTCTGTTGTATCTGTCTATTCTAGGCTTAAACTTACTCCCCTCCCAAGAAAAAATTAAACTCGAAATTCATCCTCAAGATGTATTAGTAGGCCTTACGATTTATCTTAAAACTTCGATAGATTTTGCGATTTTCATAGGCAATCTTATGCGCAGCAATCCTGGTTGGAAAAACAGAATCGCTATAGAAATTGGGACAGCAGGAGGAAATGCGCTGGGAACCATCGTCATACTTATTGTTTGGAACTTCTTCCGCGAAGTACCCATTCTTATGGCGATTATGATATTTATCGCATCTTTAGTCCTCCTAAAAATGGCTGAGGAAAGTCTTTCGGAACTAAACCATGAAAGCCGATCTGTTCCGCAACTTCTCAAAACACAATTAAATACTCTACAGAAAATACTTCAAATCCCAAACCGCACCTTCTCGCCTCTTCTCCGCCTTATCTCGCCTAATGCAAGCCTTACCAACATGCGCTCTCTGCCTTGGGGTAAACTTCTTTTATTTTCAGCGTCTATTCCATTCATCTTAGGACTTGATGACTTCGCAGGATATATACCGCTTTTTAATATTATCAATGTCTTCGGATTTGCTGTAGGGGTATTCCTGGGACACATGATTCTTAATGTTGCACTGTTTGTTTCGCCGGAAAGAACCGTAAGGTATGTAAAAAATGCCTGGGTTCTGGTAATAGGAGGCTTAGCATTCGTCGCTATAGCTGCCTGGGGCTTCTATGAAGTCTTCCACATCGTTACAGAAATTATTAAACATTAATAGATCAGGCTGTAACCTACTTCCTCCCGAGCTTAACTTCTAATAGTTTGTCTTCTAGCAGGTTGGTTAAGAAAGACGTACTGGAATCTGTAACCCGCACGTTCTTTGTCGTATTCAGTACTTTATAGTTTTCCGGATGAATGAATGAAAGCGCATACGCGTCACCACCGGTCCCCGGCTGCTTAAATATACGAAGAGAGTAATCAACTACCTGGTTATTTGATGTAGCATCCGTCTTAATATCATAAGTGACTGTTACGGTCTTTTTCTTACCGCTAGGTACTATATTTAAAAACCCGTAAACAGTTTTTCCGCCCAATTCTGTCCGCTCTACCTCCAATCCACTTTTCGGCGTGAATCCTGGAGCTGTAAAAACAGCGGGATTAACAATAGCAGGCGTAGTCTCTTGTTCTTTCTTGTCGAAACTTATTGACCTTAACTCAGCTCCTTTAGGAAGGATAAGCCTCAAATAAGACTTATAATCGCCGCCATATTTATCTGCAGATTTACTTTTATTAAAATAGTGAACAGATACTTGCTCAACTGCCTTCCCGTCTGCATCAAGCCTTATAATGTGGGATATGGATCTATCTAAATAAAAATTAGACTTGTTCATTCCGATATTTGCTTCATTAATTCCTAAAAAGTCATTAAAGGTTCCTTCTTCTTCAGTTCGGGCATCAACAAGACTGGACGAAGCACCATTTATACTAAAGGCTCTCTGGATATTATCATCAGGAAATGCGAATAGTAGATGCTTTTCAAAAATGCTTTCTGTAACTACCCCCATTAATGCCGCGTACGAAACGTCTTTCGTCTCATTAAGCCCAGTCTGCTCGCCAACGCGAGACTTCGGCAACTGTAGGCGAGAAAAAAGACTGACAGCTACTGCATTTAAAAAGTTTTGCTTTTGGTTACTTCCCGGGAAAAAATTATCCTGCGCATAAGACTCAGTGAGTTTAAAAAAGTTATCTGAGGTTACTTTCTCATTATATCCCGAAACGCTTATCGGCCCTGTGACCGAAAGCAATTTTTTCAAAAAAGTAGTGTCAATCGCAATTACCCCATCAACTGTACCCTTGGTTTCTGCGTTGTAAAAAAACGCTGCTGAAGCTCCGTTTTTTTCGAAATCTAAATCGAAGTTACTGTCCCGGAGATACCAGTGATTTGCCCCCAGGTACCGTCTTAGCTGGAAAGGGGGCTCAATATGCTCCCTTAGCTGCCCGTCTGCATCATATACGTCATGTATGGGAAACTCTACAATCCTGCCTTTGTCCAGCTCCAGAATGCCGTATGAGCCGATGAATCCCCCGCCAGGCCGAAGCTCCATATTGTTTTGAAAAAGAACTAGATACTTCTTCTTTTCGTCCATTCCCACCAACTCCGGTAAGACGTCAAAAAACCCATTCGTAAGTTGCGACAGTCGATCAAGTTCTGTTTCATATTTTTTATATTTTTGCGGTATTTTGTCCTCAGCCCTCATGCTGGAAACACCTAATACTGCCGCTTTGAAGCCTTGAATCCCTACTGATAGGTCTTTTTTGGGATCCACACTCTCAGTAAAAAACACTTTTTTGAGACTTATTATGCCGTCTATACCCGACAAAACAGTGCTACTAACCAACTCTCCTGTATAAATTCCTGAGCTTAGACTTTCTACTTGCCTTCCCAAGCCCACATAGCTAAAAAGAGTAAGTCCTCTTGCGCTTTGTCTGGAAAAACTGAAAAATACTCTTGCTGCATTTGCTGATGGTCGTGCCTTCTCAATTTCACCGGAGGAAACATGTGCTTGGGTTCGCGACAAAAATCCTGCTCCTATAAGCGCCGTAAATACAGGAAGTCCGAAGACGGAAATTATTAGAGAGAAAAACAAAACAAAAAATAACCTACGAAATGAAAAACTGAATCCTCTGTTTATTCTCCTATGAGTCATTCTTGCGCTTTTCTTATTGTTATTTATTTCAACCTTAGGAAGTTTTTTAGAAAAGTCATAACCGGGGCCAAACACCGACATGTAGCTTGGGCTATGCATCTTATCCGCATGATCATCGCTCTCTCTAATGTCTATCTTTAATAAGGGTTCTTTTTTATGAAGTTGCCTGGCAAAAGAAAGCCTAGTCATCGGATGAGGAGGCAATAAATATATAACCCTGTGCCCCGGGATGCCTCTTAGGCTTATGAGTTGTTTTATCACAGATACTATATCCGTGATGCTTACCGGATAGACATAAGAAAGAGCGTTTTCAAGTAACAACCTTCCTGAGTTTCCCTGTGTTATTAATTGCGCTACAGGATTATGTGAGCTTATGCCTTCTCCGAAAGCATCACCCATTATTAATGCTGTTATGTGATGCGAGTTATCCAGAACCTGTGAGACAAGCTTCTCTGATGCCTCTCTCACGTTAATGATTAAATAAATATGGGCGTTATCTTCTGCAGCTTTTTTAACAAAAAACGGCAACAGATCCAATACGGTTTTATCATTATTCAAATACAAAATAAATGTTTTATATACGCACTTTGGGACTGTGGGGATGCGCTTAGCTAATGGTACGTGAATTATCCTTTTTGAATGGTTTGAATTTGCAGCGCTTACAAATACACAAAGATTTTCCTGGGACAATCCGTCTGTGATAAATTGTCCAAGCTCACTATTTCTATCAAAAACAAGTATAGGTTTTTCAACTGTTTCCATCTTTATAACAGCATAACATACATAGCCTAAGTTTCGAAACCCGAACTGTAAAAAATAATGAAAGTGCCCGATAATTCAACCTAATCTTTTCGTGTTTTATAGCCGAATCTTCACGAAATAACAACTTTTCGTGGCTATTTTTAATAAGAAGCAAAAACAAAACAAGTAGCTTGTTTAAGCGCTAATATTGATAAAAAATTATTTTTGAAAAGAAGTAAATCAAAGATCTAATTATGATCTGTTTTGCGCCAATTTGTTTCGGTTAAATTTCCCTCGCTTTAGGCCGAAAGTATTTCTGTTTCGTGCGTAAATGATGCTGATTGATATTGTCAATAGTAATTTTCCTTGCTGAAGCGTTGAAAGGTAATGATCATTCATGCCCAGAAGCAAAATTGCAAAAAAAATTAAGGCTAAATAGTTAATACCGTTATTTATCTTTCGGGTTTTACTAAAAATAATATAAATAAATATAATTACCAGGGACAATATTATTATTCCGTTTTCAGCAAGAATTAATAAGTATATGTTATGCACCGGCTGGATAGGCGCTTGATTTACAGAAATATAACCAGGAAGTTTGATTAAGAAATTTGAAAGCCCGACTCCGAAAAACGGATGCTCCCTAAACATTTTTAATGACGCAAGAGCCAAAACCATTCTCTGCGCTACAGACTCATTGCTTATGTCAACTGAATAAAATCGATGGCTGATGGGGGAGAGGAGGACGATATTAATAGTAAATACTAAGGCCAACAACATTGCGAATGCTTTATTGTTTTTAAAGCCTGAGGACTTAAGCTGCTTAATGAGAGAAAAGACTGCCAATACTAAAGCTATAAATATAGCAGACCTGCTCATAGATAAAAACAGCACGAGCGTGCTTACTATCAAAGAAAGGGACAGGAGTACCTTCTCCCGCTTTTGAATGAACATTTTATAGTTACCTGTAATTAAAATTATCCCCATCAATAAATATCCAGCCAGCACATTCGGATGAGGGAGCGTGCCATATGGCCGTAATACCAAGACGCCGTTTAAAGATGCGTTCGCAATACCAGGAGTGAATGACGTAAATGTGCGCTCGCCTATATAATAAAATAATCCACCTATTGAACCCTGATTTAAAAACTGCGCTGTAGCCAGTATCGACTGAATTAACATACTCGATGCAAAAATCAAAATGGTCTTTAAAAAATTTTTTTCTATTGTCAAAAGCTGAGACGCAATAAAAGCCAAAAAAAATAACTCTGAAATCTTTAACAGACCAAATAGGCCCGCTTGCGGGCTATCAGAAAGACTAATACCGATAACAGCTGAAATAATAAAAACCGCAGATCCGAGCAGTAAAAGGGAGTTATCTTTTGAGCTGTGATTATGTTCGCCAGCTAGTTCCGACCTAATCCGAGCTAACGGATTCACCCGCAAAAAAAACCTACCAGTAAGCCAAGTAAAAAACAATAGAAGGATAATTACGTCGGTAAAATACAGGGTAGGGGACAGATAGTCAATTCTTATTCCTGACAGCACAGAAAATTCCGGCCAAAAGTGCTTACCAAGCTGCGTGGGAAGGAAAAAGACAAGAAGTAAAAATAAGAGATGCTCTAATTTAATAAATGCTTTCTTAATAGGAGCTTCCATTCAGCTATTGTAGCATCCTTAGGAATATTTTCCATTTCGTTATTGATTTACGAATTGACCAATTTTAAAATTTTCGAGCGGAAAAATAAATAGACCTGCCTTGCCGGCAGACGGTAAGTTGATAGCAGAAGATTTGAGGCTATCGGGGCTTAATCACAAGAACTCTATCGCGACCTGAGCCTTCTGATTCTGTAACGACTTCTGTATCATCCTTGAGAAGCATATGGACAACACGACGCTCCCAGGATTTTAATGACGTAACGACTCTCTCTCTTCTTTCCTGAAGAACTGATTCTTTAAGCTGAGACACTAAAGACGTCAGATACTCTGTTCTTTGCTTCCGATAGTCACCTACGTCGATTGATACTCTTATGAACCTGCCTATTTTTTTACTGACAGCAAGCGATAATAAAAGCTGCAGACTCTCAAGAGTCTCCCCGTGGTATCCTATGATTATCCCGCTTTCCTCCGTACTAAAGTTAACATCCAAAGCTTCGTCTGTGGCATTAATTTCGACATCTGCAACAATGCCAACTTCTTTAACGAATTCTTCGATAATTTCAGTTGCCAGCTTAACTTCTTTCGCTGTTAATGCTTTTATTTCTTCTTTCATATCTATGTTAACGAGATCCTTCGACTTCGCTCAGGATGACCCGATTCGCCAACTGGCGAAAACCGGGTCACTTTTTATTCCTTTCCATTAAATACTGCTGTATGATACCAAAAATCGTGAATGTATTCCAGTAGAGAGACAGTCCTATGGGAAAAGTGTTGGCGAAAAATCCGATCATGACAGGGAATACATACAGAGATTGAGTCTGCATAGCAGATGCGAAATCGTTTTGGGTAGACTTTTTCTGGGTCGGATCTTTCTTAACGGGCTTAAACATCATCCTTGACTGAACAAACTGAAGTAAACCTGTAATGATAGGGGTCAGCAAGATTAAAGGCCCTATTACGCTTAGTAGCTCGGAGGGCGACTTATCAATCGGCAAGCCAAAAAAGCTGGTATCCCAAAGGGTATTTAGTTTTAAGCCTTCAAAATATAACGCTTTGTTTATTTCATGAATTGAGGTAGCGCGAACTGTAGAATTGAGCACTCCATAAAGTCCCCAAATTATAGGAAGCTGAATAAGCATAGGTAGGCAACCTGCCACAGGATTAATTCCGAACTCTTTATAAAGCTTCATGGTTTCCTGCTGTAGGCGCTTGGGGTCGCCCTTATGTTTTTCTTTCAACTTATTAAGATGGGGTGTTACTTCCTGCATCTTCTTACTTGCTCTCATCTGGGAAGACGTAAGAGGAAGAAGCGCTAAGCGGATTAACGTTGTTAATGCTATAACCGAGAAACCTAAAGCATACGGAGCCCCGATAAGAGTTAAAAGCTGGTAAATAGCCACTAAAACATTTGTGATTGGTTGTGTAATTAAGGTATAAAACATTTATTTCCCCCAAGGATGACAACTGGATAGTTGTTTAAGTCCTAAAACCGTGCCTTTAATGATACCATATTTTCGAATCGATTGCTTCGCATATTCAGAGCAGGTAGGGTTATAACGACAAACGCTTCCAAACATCTGCTTAATTATCGGAGATATAAAATTTTGATATAAAAAGATAATGCCGATTGTTAAACGTTTCATGTTTGCTAAAAAAACTATAAACCAAAGACGTTTTTGACTTCATTTAAAATATCGTCTCTGTTAGTTTGGTTTAAATTTTTCTTTATGATGAAAAGATGGTCATATCCCGGCTTGATCTCAGAAAGCAACTCCTCAACACAGGAACGGATGATTCTCTTGCTTCTGTTTCTGTCAACTGCAGATTGTGCGACTTTTTTGGAGATGATAAAACTAAAACGACTTACTAAAAGACTGCTTGATGCTCTTTTAAATAAAAAACTTGATGAGTTTATGGTTTTTGGATTATTTAGCCTTAATCCAGCGGGTAAGCGATTCGCTTGTTTTAACATGGGGATTAAACCGTTAATCTTTTTCTTTTTTTAGCCATTCTTCGCTTCAATAATTTTTGGCCGCCATGGGTGTCCATCCTGGACAAGAATCCATGCTTTCTTTTTCTTTTAACTTTTTTAAGTTTTATAGATTTCTCCATGCTCGTAGTATACCAAATAACTAAGCAGCTTCACAAGCGCTG
>CAZNVI010000053.1:0-7771 GCA_964576705.1 uncultured Gammaproteobacteria bacterium
CTTTGTGCGATGTCCGAGAAAATATCTCCACCTTGATCCTCTTAGGAGGCATTATAGTACCTTCCTCTACGTTTATGTAACGCGTTACACATCTTACTCCTGGGTGGGTGTGTGTAAAAAACCGTCTACCCCCCCTGATGGCATCCAAGCGGGGTTTAAAGTGACAGTATCGCAGATTAGATAAAATATAGTTGTTTTTTATTTAGCTGAGAACTTCAAATTGTAGTTATCGGGCGAGATTGTACGATGTAAAATTTATCCGCTTCTCTTGACCACTCAATATCTTGGGGTTTTTTGTAAAGTTGCTCAATGGTAATTGCATACTTACCTAACTCTTGTAGTTGTTCTGTATTTAATATCTCAGCTTGACGTAGTTTATCTGGTAGGGTCACTTTTTTATTTTTGCCTTCGTCAAAAATGAGCATCTTATCTTGCTCTCCTTCAGTTTTTGACTTTATGGTGAGTGTTTTTTTGTCAAGGACAAAGTTTGGAGGAGTAACCAAGCCTTGTACCAACAATTCTCCTAATCCGTAGACCGCTTCAATCATGATTTCATCATAATTCTTTGTGATAGGATTAGCAGAAAACATTACGCCTGACACATCGCTATCCACCATTTTCTGCACAACGACTGCTACCAACATTTTGTCCTGAGTTATGCCATGGCGTTGGGCGTAAGCAAGAGCCTTGTCATAACGTATGGAGTCCCAACAGCTTTTGATACTCTCAGTAAGATTTTCTCTTGTAATATTTAGTGATGTTCCAAGCTGTCCAGCCCATGAAGTGGTTAATGAGTCTTCTGTAATAGCAGATGAGCGTACAGCAACCCTATTTATATTTAAAGCATCAAAAGCTCGTGAAATATCTGTTTGCACTTCGTTAGGCAAGCCTTGGTCATTAAATGCTTTATATGCTTCAGTTGTAATGATAAAGCCATCAGGAATCGGTAAGCCTGCTTGAGTCATTATTCCAAGCGACAAGCCTTTCCCGCCAACTAGTGAAATGTCATCCTTGCTAATTTGTGCAAAAGGTTGAACGTATTTCATAAAATGTGCCACTCTCCGGTCGCACCATTCAGCTCTATATTCACTTCATCTTTTATACCCTCAATTTTACTGTCAATTATCGCAGGTATGTTAAATTCCCTCGCTACAATAGCTCCGTGGGACGTTTGACCGCCTTTTAAGAAAATCATGCCTGTGCATTTTGGGTATTGTATGGCAAATTCTGGGCTTGCGTTTGGAAAAATCCCTACTGTCCCCTTAGGAATTTTCATATCATTATCTGTAATATTTTTTACAATTCCACCTGCATTGCCTTGGGATACGCTGATACCTTTTCCTGAACCCAAACTTAAATTCTTTATTGGTTGGTTTGGTTTTACAGTGATTTTCTCTTGATTAATTTCATGCTGAATATTACCTCTTTTTACATCCTCTTTTGTTAATAACCCAATATCAGCAACATTTTGGGCTTCTTGTAAAAGGATCTGCCTTAATTTATTTATAAACAAGAGCGTTTTTCTTTTTGCTTCAGAGCGGAGAAGTTGTAATTCAATCGAGGTATTAGCAATTTCTACAAGACTCTTGTTAGTTATAATATCTATCTCTTCTGTTTTATTTACTTCTGGCATATTGTCGATTCTTTTTTTGATTATCTCGGGTATTTCATGCCATCTTGGAGAAGTAAGCTCATAATCCTTATCAGCACGTAGTCCATACTTTTCAATATATGCAGAAAAAGTCATTTCCCCCTGTTTTACCTGTTTCTGGTCGGCAATTGAACGGAAAAACCAATCATCTCTTGTTATTTTGCTGCTAACATACTTATTCACAGCAGTTATTTTCTCTTTTGCTTCTTTTATAATAAGTTGGTTATAAAACTCGCTGATTAATCCAACTGCAATTACGTTTGTCCATACTTTCTCTTTTAGTACCTCGTCAATCTGCTGGATGTTTTCAGCTTGTATAGTATCTGGAATTGTTTTTACAAGCTCTTTAGCTTTCATAACTGATGTTTGAGGGTTGGCTATCCATTGTGATTGTATAAGCAAAATTCTGAGTGTATTCATCAAGCACACAGGATTAAGCAATTTTGTAAAAGACATTCTTAGTTGTGGTGTTTGATGTAAGTCTTTTTGGGTCCGATAAGTGAATATAGTATTTGCATAAAGTGTTTCTTCTTCAATACCAAGATCCATTAATAGTTCGCCTTCAATAAGCACAAGGACAGGTAGGTCAAGTTTTACATATGGCATATTTAATATCCCCATTGCTTTACCAAGGCTACCATTACCCTTAAACCAGTCTCTCAAAAATGAGTAGGTGAGTGGGGTAGGAGAAGATACAAGCTCAGCGAGACCGCCTGAAAAATATTCATCCGTTCTGCTGTTTTTTGAATTTGTGCTCATGTATACTTAATTATATATGAGATTAGTAGTTTCCATAATCGTCGTTTGTATTACAGTTTCTATGCTTGCGCCTCAAGCGCATGGTATTATATTTCTTCCTGCTGTTGTTCTGATACCAATTGCAAAAATTGTCGCTCTTATTATTGGCGGTTTCGCTTTTCCAGCTCTTGGAGTTGGAGTATTATGGAGTAAGCTTTTTGGAGCATCTCTAGGTAGAGTTATGTCCGTGGCTATAATTATCTTGGTAATATTAGCAATGGTCTTGACAATCTTTTTCAAGCTGTATAGCCCAGAAAGACCAATGTTTTAGTTGTGAATATATTCCACAAGCCCTATCCCGTTTAGGGTTTCGCCATTAGGTCTTTGCACTGTTCCTTCGATGTTACCCATATACCATGTAAATGACCCATTTGGGGCCTTGTTTATTCCGTTTACACGATTAAACTTTAATGCTGCTCCTATCGGATTGTTGAGGAAAGCAGTATATTGCTCTGGAGGGTTTTTAGAATCTCTATTAACTGTAACGCTAAAAGTTTTTTCCACTGATCCATTTGTATCCTCCATTATTCCGAGTTGATGCGTCTGATATATTGGAGTTGGCTTATCAACATTTGTAATATCAATATGATAAAAGTTGCCTTGAGTATCCCAAAAAGCTATGTAGTCGGTTGTTAATCCAAGCGACTGGTCATAGGATTGTAGTTCCGCAGCATTGAGTGAATATATGCGCGTATACAAAACATACGCTTGATGCACTACGCCGTTAGTTGTTAGAGTGCCTGCCGCATTTGACATAAATTTGGTGTAGCCTGGGAGACTACGCATAACTATCTCATTCTGTAAAACACCAGTAGAAAACACTAATGAAGTATTATTAATTGTTATCTCCCCTTGGGCCGTTTGCTTTAGAACTCTTGATGGGTCAATTGTTGTGTCCCAGCTTTTTACCAAGCTGTTACTAACTATTGTTGAATCTTTTGATATTTTACTCGCGGATTGTCTCGTCCAGTTAACACCGTCGTAATAACTCACCCTTGTGCTCTGAGCATAATCTTTATCCTGTTCAGCTCGAGTGACTGTAGCCACAACATTTATCTGTGGTTTGTCTTTTGTGACTATAATAATAGTATCATCAAAATAATGTTTACCTGGTAAAAACTTCGTACTATCCTGTTCTATTTGCGGATTATTAGAGGTTGGATATGGAGTGGTATCTTTAATGTAAGGAATGTTTTCTGTGGGTGGATTTATCTTCGTAGTTACAATCCGTTCAGTTGCTAGTAGCTGTGATAGGAAGTATCCACTTAAAAACGTAGTTATAAATCCAACTATCATAATAACAAGAATTAGTGTTTTAGGTATATGTCGAAGTGTGACTGGGCTGCTTTGGTTTTGAAGCTGTTGAGAATTATTTAGTTCCACATTTTCATGGTACGGTAAAGCAAATTGCGTGTCAATTAAAAAACGGATAGAAGATGTGGAGAAAAGTTTGATTTTGCTATTCGTCGATTTAATTTTATGGCTAAAAATTTATTGCTCTACTTGATAGACAGAATGACTTATAATATTATTAAAATATGGAGCTCTTCAATGTAGATCAAAATTCTCAAACAAATACCCATTCTAACTCTAATCAACCCTGTCAATAATCCTGTGGATTCCAATATTCAGCCATCATCAGCAACTTTATCTAGCACTGTATCACCTCAGAATGGAGAACAAGCAAATATAATATCGAGAACAGTCGGATGGTATCACTTTATTCTAGGTCCACTGTCTCTCATAGTAGCTGTATTAAGTTTTTTGCGAAGCGGAGATACCTTTATCGAACCGCTGCCTTATATTCTTTTTGCAATATTGAATCTGGTATTACAGCGTTTAAGGATGGCCAATGTATCTATGTGTAGGTTATTTTAGCTTGATACAATCGAAGAATTTCGTCATTAAGTTGTTGCTTAATGGCATAAAGCTCTCTATACCTTCTTGCTAGATCAATTTGCTTTTTGATATCTGGAATAATTTTATTATCATTTAATAATGCTGGGAACTCTATTTCAATGTCTTTAATTCTTGTTTTCCCTGCCTTATTTGTAAATGCAAAGCCTGCTTCTACTGATTTTTTTTCCAAAACATATTTAACATACTCGTAATCAATTAATCCTTCCCATTCTTTTTGCAAAACTAAAGGTATAACTTTTTCTGAGAGAGTAAATAGTCCTTGTCTAAAAAATGCTTTTCCAACTGACCCATCTATGTTCCAGGTAAGAATGTCGTTAAAATACTTTATGTTTGGTAAATTCTCTGCAGCCATTCCGTAACTAACTTCCTTGGGATCGTGTGATGCACTGTAAACAGGAACATTTCCTTTATGATCGTTTACAAATTGCTTTGTAAAGCTACTTTTATTTGTTGCACGATTCAGATCAAATATTTGATCTACAGTCAAAACAAGAACTTTTTCGGTGGGCATTTCAAGATCTAAAGTAATTTTAGGTAGGCTCTCTAATTCGCTCCTCAGTTGCTCTTTAATCTCTGAAACGACAAAAAATTTATTTATAAGCTTCTCCTGTTCAGCTATATCAAAATTTTCCTCATTATCAACTGGAATTTTTATGCTTATCTTTTCCATATTAGATAATGATGACCTAAGCGTACGATCATATCCTAAAATTCTAACTTGATTAATTAATTCATTTAAGAGATATTCGCTTAAAATGCTCTTGTCTAAAATTTTGATTGCTCCACAATGATCTGTTGTAGCAAACCGATCTCCTTTTTTAATCAGGTTAAATTCAAAATTCCCATCTATTCCCCAAAGAATATAATCGCAATTAAAATCTGCAATGTTAGTTTTCGAAACAGCCCCAAAGGGTCGAAAAACATTAGCACTAAAAAGGGGAATGTCACCTCTAGATTTAAATACCTCAGATTTTAAAACTCTTTTGCCTATGAAGAGCTTAAAATATGCTGGATCTTTTAAAGATATTTCTTTGTATTTCATTCATTTAAGAGCAGTTAATTTTGATTTTAGTTCTCCAAGCTTTTGAGCTACATCACCCAATGCCTCTTCAAACTCCTCAATATCCATTACCAAATCTTCCTCTTTAATACCTAATGCTATTTGCTCTTCTTCTGTCCACCATCTATCAACAGACCAATGTAAGCTAGGATTAAATTTTTCTATTGATTGTATCTTGCACCTTGGCGAATTTGTGTTGAAAGATGTTTTCACGCCTTTAAATTGATTAAACAAGCTTACAGCCTCAATTAAATCGTTCTCTTCGATCGTAAATCTATTTACATCAAGTGTTTCCCCTATATTACTTGCAAGATAAGTAAAAACAGGATCTGTCTGTTTTTGATTAATTCTATCTTCGGAGGCTTTAGCAGACTTTTTTGTAATAGCTAGTATATAAGTTTTTTTAGGAGTAGTGTAAAAAGCATTTACGGGTAATGAGATTATGCCATCTATGTAGCATTCATCCTTAATAAATTGTCTTAATTTATCGTCGTGTAAACGATTCAGGATACCATCTGGAATTACAATAAAAGCTTTTCGTGTAGGTTTTAGGCTCCTTATAATCCATTCTAAAAATAGTCCTTCTACTCCTATGGCATTTACCTTATAAAAGTTTCTATAGTCACTATTGTTTTTTATTGCT
This sequence comes from uncultured Gammaproteobacteria bacterium, assembly GCA_964576705.1. Classification (GTDB taxonomy): domain Bacteria; phylum Patescibacteriota; class Microgenomatia; order Levybacterales; family UBA12049; genus CAYMDS01. The sequence continues at coordinate 6,073 of CAZNVI010000053.1, forward strand.
TCTTTATAGTTACTGCTACCACTTGTTACATAAGGCGGGTTGGTTAAAATTAGGTCATACTTATCTTCTTCTATCTTAGAAAGGGTTCCTAAAATTGTATTACTAATCAATTTAAACGTGGAGTTAAATAATTCCGAAAAATTATTAGAAATTGTTGGATTGTTTTTTAAAAGTTCTGATAAAAATATCAGCATATTTGCTTTTGCTAAAATTATTGTTAGTCTTTCTTCATTCTCAAAACCTTTATCGTAGCCAACAAATTTGTACCTGCTAATAACATTACTTCCGCTTACTTGATAATAAAAAGATAAACCGTCCTCTGCTCTAACCCTAATAGGTTCTAGAATAAAACCTCCAACCCCACAAGCAGGATCACATACTTCAGCATCTTCAGGTAAGTTTTCTATGTCTGACAACTCAATAATTGCATCAATAATATTACGAGGAGTAAAATACTGTCCCCAATTTTTCTTACTAATGCTTTCTTTCATAAAATCTTCAAACACTTTAGATTTAAAACCAGGATCTATATTTTTCATTTCGCCAAAGTCGTTAAATTTCTTAAGAATTTTGTAGAAAACTAAGCTGTGTTCCGGTACTTTTGGGTTTAGAACTGTCCCGTTAATAATGGTTGTACCATCCTCTAGGCTTGGAGGAAACATCGATTTTAAATGTGGTCTTACATTCTCAGAATAATTTTTAAAGGCTTTATCTGGAGATAATGCATAAATATCCTTAAAATTTACTTTATTTCCCTTATCATCGTCGTCTAATATTTGAAGGTCCGATAAGTATTTAAAAATAAATAGCTCAACGAATGTGTATAAACATTTTTCAGGGGTAGCCCCGCTTACCGACCAAACATCTTGCCAGATTTGTTTTGCTAAAGCAGAGGGGTTTATCGGAACGCTAGAAATAAGTTGTGAATTGCTCTCGCTTATACTTTGTAATAGGTTAGAAAAATTCTTCAAAGTATTCTTTGTCTTTAAATTCAATTTATTAATATCCTCCTGATCCGTTGTCTGGTCAATTGAAAATTCCTTATTAAAATAATTTCCCCTTTCATCCGTTATCAAAGCATAGCTTCGAGATTTACCCGTAGTTTTATCTTTATAATCATTTTCTGAAGAGGGTTGATTTGGATTAAACCAAATAAATAAACTGCCATCGGTAGCAATCCCAAGAAAAGCACCCAAAACCTGTGCTAGATCATTTCCTTGGCGAATAGTTTCTTTCTGGTCATTCTCGGTCTTGAACTTACCCAAATCTTTATGCTCAAGGACCGCAATGACCTGGATATTTCTTTTATTTCTTCTATCGATAACTATTGCATCGGGCTTACGATTGCCATACGATTTGTAATCCTTATTTTGAATAATGTTATACTTCTTAAGTTGATTTAATGTAGTGTTCCCCAAATTATAGAATTCGTATGGACCTATTTTTAAACCGCTTTTCGTGAGGCCTTTTTGGATTAATTCTTCGGACATAGATTAATAATACCATATTCAAATTCTCGATACCAATTTTTTTTCAGAAATAGTCTAACTTTTAAAATGACCGTGGGATGGTGGGTATTAGGAGTTGTTCAGAGCTAAAAAGGTAGATGATATTTTGACAGAATTCGAACCTGAATAAAAGCTTGATGAATCAATCCAATTAGAGGCTTTATAGGCTAAAAACCAAGATATGCTCCCCC
>CAZNVI010000054.1:0-7529 GCA_964576705.1 uncultured Gammaproteobacteria bacterium
TGTATTCCAGAATCTCCCCTGGTTGACAATCGAGAGCCTTACAAATCGCCTCTAAAGTAGAAAAACGGATCGCTTTAGCTTTCCCGTTTTTTAAGATTGAGAGATTCGCCATGGTTATCCCCACTTTTTCAGTAAGTTCTGTAACGCTCATTTTCTTTTTCGCTAACATGATATCGATATTTATTATTATTGCCATAGTTATAATTCATACTGTTAAATCATTTTCTGATTTCATGTCTACTGCATTTTGGAAAAGTTTTTGAAAAACACTGGCAGCTGTAGCAATTACACCAAATGCTAAGGCGATAGAAATACCAAGCGCTGTCGGACCTGCTGGATCATCACCTCGCACCAAGAAGCGAATATAAAGCAATGCGAATACGATAAAACCTATAAGACTGATTGAAGCATACTTCATATTCTTCAGTGTATTCACAGCGCTTTGAGAAAAGGCTTTATTATCTTCTATTAGATTTAACAAATTAAATGTTTGGTATAACCCAATAAAAAAAGGTATTGAACCTATGTAAATGTAGATAATAAAAGGATCTATATAGATACTGATTAGATCTAAGTTCTTAGCTCTTCCCTCTATTTGAGGAAACCAAGTCATAGCCACAAGTGTGACTATAGCTATGAATAAAATTACTATTTTTAAGAATAATGTCGATCCTGATTTAATCGGGGTTGAACCGCGTTTCATATGGTTAATCAGATAATATCTTATTATTTATCGTTTGTCAATATATTATTATCGTAATTCAATATTATCGTTAATTCTGATTGACCATCTAGGAACTTCTAGCGGATTAATTTTTAGTTATAAAGTCAGGTCTTCCAAATTTTTATGACACACATCGGTAAGAGGCATATGTAGAGTGCCTTTTTTGCTGTGTCGTAGTATGCTCCTACCCAAAAATCATACCAAATAAAGCTAAATGTAATTTTGTATTTTTTCATTGTGCTGGCACTGATTGATTATGTTACGACCTATTTTAAAGAGAATATGGACAATCTATCACTCTGCAACTTCCTAAGCTAGTTTACTCATGACTCATTTGATGGTTTTATTTCTTTTATCCATAAAGTCTTTTTATCTTCTGGCTTTCCATAGTTATAATTGACTAGAATTTCTTCATCTTTATTAATGTCTCTTATCGCTAAGAATTCAATTGTTTGTGTTTTTATATTTTTCCTGTAAGTTGCATTAGGTTCGTAAGAGTGGTTATAAAACGAGCCATATCCAAAGCAAACCGCAGCAGTTGTTTTACCCCACATAAAGTAATAGTTTCTCAATATGGTTTTCTTTACTAGTGGATAATCTGTTTTAGGAAGAACGAAAACAGGGCATTCTTCAATTATTTCATCTTTTTTTATTGTTTTGCTAGCGAAAACTCCTTTTCCTGCTTTTGGAACTTTTGATTCTGAAATGTATATCTTGTTAGAAGGATAAATATTCATATTGATTTCTTTACCTTATATCGAAGTTCTACTAATTCTTGCCCTACTTTTTCTACTCCAAGTAATTCTAGCTTCATTTCGAAATTATCTGGTGCAAATATTGGTATTCCTTCGCCTAAAATATAAGGATTTATATCAAATATGACCTCATCAATTAGTCCTCTTTTTGCAAATTCACTATTTAACTTTGAGCCACCAGTAATTAATGCTTGTTTAAATCCATCAGCTTCTAATCTTCTCAACGCATCTTCTGGGGAGTTTGCTAGTGTGAATCCTTCCATGAGCTCTACAGCAGAGCGGGAGATAATAATTTTTCTTACATCTTTTAAGTCGCTCAAATAGTCGCCCTCCCATTTGCTTACGGCATCATAAGTTTTTCTACCCCATATAAAACAGCCGATTTTATGAGCAAGCTTTACGAACTGAGTCCAATTGTCGTTAGATAGAAAATCTTCGCTTCCTTCTTTTGTTGCAATAATTCCGTTGGCAGATACAGCCATTGATAGAATAACTTTCATAGTTTATCCTGCTCTCGCGATAATTTGTACCCATTTTGAGTCATTGTCGTTTATGTCTAGGATTGTGAATCTATGTGCGGTAAGAATCTTGCGTAAAGATTGGGAAGAATAATAGTAAAAGTCCCGTTTAAAACCTCGACTCCTTGCGCTTCGTTCGTATCCTTCTCCCTTTAGAGCACTTAAAAAAATGATTTTTTCGTTGATTAATTTCCTCTTTGCACGTTTTAGAAAATCGGATATTTCTTCAGGATAAAAATGAACAAATACGGCATTTGAATAGATGCAATCAGCAGGCGTAGGAAGCTCATCATTTTTAGCATCAAATTGCATAGCATCCAGACCTTTATTTTTTAAGATTTGAACGAATTCGTCCACATAGTCACTTGCCAAAACTTTATATCCGACTTTCTGCAGCTGTAAACTATCTAATCCCTCTCCTGCACCAATCTCGAAAACCCTTCTACCAGCAGGTAAGTATTTGTTTAAGTAACTCAACTCGTTTTTGAGGTGTTCCGCCACCGATAGCGCCTTCATGGTTGCTGTCCAGATACTGTTGATAATTTTGGCTGTATTGTTGATGATTAAAGTCCTTAGCTGATGACATTATCAGAAGTATAGCAGATAGATAATTGATATAGTTTGATGTATGCATGCTGGTTCTCGTTGATGATTCCAGAACCGCCAAATGAAATAGATCATTCCATATTCTGAATTCATGTATCAAAAGTTCCAGCAATGCCTTTAGATGTATACACAGTATTAACTATTTCTTTGTAGCTATTATTTTTCTGTTTGCTGCTACTTGGCATTATCAAGAGTATCAAATTATTAAAGAGATTGAGAAGCAGCTTGTGAACGTGGAAAACAACTACTATCTTCATCGTGAGGAAAATTGCATAATCACGTCGAAATCCCTACCGCCCCATTTTTGAAAACCAAGAACAGGCAAGACCTCTCTCGAATCCACGATATGTTTTAAAATGCGAACTTATAGATGTCCTTAAAGATAAGCCCTCCACAGAGGAGGGCATTATCAAAGACTCGTTTGCTTAGTTGGCTTGAGTCGGTTCTGGATTGCCTCCAGGACCCTCTCGAGACATCATATTACTACCGATAGAAATGTTTTGAGCAGTAATACTACCATCTGAATTTTCAGTTCCAAAAGCGACTACTCTTTCTCCTGTTTTAAGGTCAGACTTCGTTCCTTCAGATGCTTTGTTAATTGTTGTTTGATCAGACAAGATAACTATTTTAGAACTCCCATCCTGTATCTTCACAGTGACGCTATTATCATCTTGACTAATGACTTCACCACTTACAGGTCGAGCACCTTGAAAATTTCCTCTTCCTTGACTCATTTGACTATTGGATCCATCCATCGCAAATTGTCTGTCACCAAAGTTTGGTCTTTGCATTTTTTGATATTGCATCCCACCGAAAAATGCTGCTGCGCCAACAATAAGTGCTACAACCACTGTAATAATTATTGTTTTGCTTTTCATAATTAGTCACCTCCTTTCTCCGCCAGCTGGCGGATTACTCATATCGCAATGCTTCAATAGGCTGTAGACTCGCTGCTCGTTGGGCAGGATACCAACCAAAAATAATTCCAATACCTGCTGCAACCGCAAAGGCAAGCAAAACTGAGCTTGGTGACACTGCAAATACTGAGCTGGTAAATATCGAGTATAAATAAGATACAAACACGCCCACACCTATGCCTATAGCTCCACCGACAAAGGTTAATATAATTGACTCAACAAGGAATTGAGTAATAATTGTTTTTTTCTTAGCACCGAGTGCCTTTCTTAGACCTATTTCCCTTGTTCTTTCAGTTACTGTTACTAGCATGATATTCATGATCCCAATTCCTCCAACCAGTAGCGAGATAGCTGCAACTCCAGCTAATAATGTTGTGAAAGTTCCTGTTGTTTGATTTACGGTATTAAGTAAGTCCTGCTGGTTAAATATAGAAAAGTCCGCTTCTTGAGGGTTGTTTAGCTTATGTCGAGAGAGCAACAGATATCCGACTTCATTTTGAGCATCTATCATAACATCAGCCGACTTTGCCTCTACAGCAATCGAGGTTACATGGGATGCTCCAAATAATTGCTTTTGTGCAGTCGTGATAGGAACAAAAATCATATCATCTTGATTTTGGAATCCTGTTCCACCTCTTGAAGCTGTAATGGCAATTATGGTGAATGTCTGACCATTGATTCTTATTGATTGACCGATTGGACTTGCTCCTTCACCAAATAAGTCTGTTACCACCTGTGGTCCTAAAACAGCAACTTTAGACATACTATTTACTTGCTGTTCAGTAATAAAATTACCTGATTGAACTGTTACTTTTCTAACTTCTGCATATACAGGCTTTACGCCCACCACTTGGGTATTCGTGTTAGTTCTTCCTGTTGTTACTTGAGTTCTACTTGAGTATTCTGGGGAAACTTTATTTACAGTTGTTACCTGTGAAGAGGACTCAATTGCTTCAGCATCTTCTAGTGTTAATGTTGTCCCTCCACCTGCAGCGCCTCTTACACCGCCTTGATTTTGTCCAGAAGGTTGTACAGTAAGCAAATTTGAACCCAATGATTGTATTTGTGATTGAATTGCTTGTTGGCTCGCTTGTCCTAATGAAACTAGTGCGATCACACTGCCAATTCCAATAACAATTCCTAACGTGGCAAGACCTGTTCTCAGCTTGTTAACAGTTAATGTTCCTATCGCTTCTTGAAATGTTTCTAAGAAATCCTTCATACCTTTTCTCGTCTTTGTTTTTTATTAATAACGTCTCTAACAACCCTTCCATCTCTTATGTGGATAATTCTTTTAGTGTGCTGAGCAACCGTCTCTTCATGAGTAATAACAATGACGGTATGACCCTCGTCATTTAACTTTTGGAAAATGTCCATAATTTCCTGTGTTTGACTAGTAGGTAGATTACCCGTGGGTTCATCAGCTAAAAGGATTGCAGGATTCATAGCAAGACCACGAGCGATAGCGACTCTTTGTTGTTGACCTCCGGATAGTTGATTGGAGCCATGACTCATGCGATCACTTAGTCCCACGAGCCGTAGATACTTTTCAGCTTTTTCCTCTCTTTCTTTGAGGGGAATTCCACCATATCGCATTGGCAACATGACGTTTTTCAATGCACTAGTTCTTGGCAAAAGATTGAATGACTGAAATATAAAGCCAATTTTTTTATTCCTAATATCTGATAGCTCATCGTCTGTAAGTTTTTGAACTTCTTCTCCGTCTAGAATATAAACGCCTGAAGTAGGAGTATCTAAAGCTCCTATAATATGCATTAATGTGGACTTACCTGAACCTGAAGGTCCCATGATGGCAACAAATTCACCCTTTTCAATTTCAAATGAAATGTTAGATAAGGCGACTGTTTCCATTGCTTCAGTCTTATATACTTTGGAAAGATTTTTTGCTTGGATAATCGCTGCCATATTTATACTGAGATTGTCGAATTATCATCTTCTTATTATCATTCCTCCGCCTCCTGCAGGAGCACCTAACCCACTTCTTCCGCCAAATCCAGTTCCGCCAAATGGTGAAGTTGCGCCATTTGACGCAGAAGACGTATTTGTTTGTCCTGTTACAACAGTATCTCCTTCATTAATACCTGAAATAATTTCAGATTGCGTATCATTACTTTCTCCAACTTCTACAGAAACTGAGGTAACCTCACCATTTCTCATTACTCTTACACTAGATTCTCCATTCAAAGTTTGAACTGCCCCTGAAGGTACAAGAATAGCGTTATTTTTTACATCAGTAATGATTGTCGCATTAACTGCCATATTAGGATAAATCGTGTCTACGGTAGTATCAAAGGTAATAGTTGTAGGGTATGTTGTAACACCAGAGCTTACCGACCCATTCGTATTAACTGCCGATACTTTTCCTGTAAATGTTTTATCGGGAAGTGCATCTAAAGTCAGAGTTGCTTTCTGTCCAGCTTTCACTTTTACTACATCAATTTCTGTTAAATTTACGGAGATCTGTGGCATGCCATCTTCAAGCGTAATTGTCCCAATAGTTTGTGAATTACTTGAGCTAGAGCTTGTTGTAGAACCTGTGCTGGAGGAGCTTTGTGAATTTCCGGATATGGTGAGTCCTTGGGCAATATTTAGGTTGCTGACTACTCCTGACATAGGAGCAGTGATAGTTGGGGAAAGTTGAGAATATGACAGCCAGGCGCTAGATAAAGCTGCTTCTGCTTGTTTAATGACGTTTGCTTGGTTATTGTAGTCAGCCTCTGCCTGTAGCCATTTTGCATTCTCGATAATATATTGCGGGTCATCCTTCGCTACGCCAGAATCCTGCGCTCCAGTTCCTGTCACAAACTTTTGATTTGCCTCAAATAATGCAGCTTGAAGTGAATTCATTTTAGATCTTGCGGAATTAAGGTTATTTTGAGCTGATAAATAACTAGCGTATGCTTGTGTTTGTTGCTGTTGTGAATTCTTGTCTAATTTTATGAAAGCAATCGAGTCACCCTCTGAAACAGTGTCGCCATTTTGTACATATACTTCTTGAACGATACCTGTGGCGCTGGAAGTAATATTAGCACTACCACCCTGAGAGACAGTTCCCGATGCAGAAACAGAAGTTATCAATGTTCCTTTTTCAACTTGTGCTGTCTGATATTGAGTCTCTTGAGTTTGGCTTCCCAAAATACGAGAAATTGAAAACCAGCCTATTCCGATAATTAAGGAAATTACAATTAGTTTTTTTACAAGCGATAGGCTTAAAAAAGTGCTCTTAAGACTTATCAGCCTTTTAAATCCAGTTCTTAAAATATTCATGTATATTGAAATGTTAAGTGGCAGAGCTTAAAAGCAGCTTAAAATATCGCAGGCAAGGTAAGATTAAGGTTCTGCGTCTTGCCTCTACGTTCTCTAAAAGAAGAGAATCCCAGTGAATGGACCCAAAGCCATCGCCCAAGGCCAAGTCGCGTCACCGCCCATGGCGGGATTTCATCGAAGGCTATGGCCCCTAGGTACTGATCTGTTATCAATTCATGTCCAGAGCTGAGCAGTCCGGCCTAGAACCTTCTTATCCTTGAGACAGTAACCCCAGTGCCACTTATTTAAAATTCCTTCACTTAATGGATTCGTTCAGAACCCATTATCTATACTAATAAAACAATTTAGGAGTTATGAATAATTATTTACTCTTTTTACCAGTCAGAATAAGGGTATCCGATGGATCATTGTGTGCTTTGCCACTATTGATGTGCTTATCGCCTATTTTTGCTCCATTTTTTATAACATAGATAAGCGCCATACCGTGACCTCTCCCAAGACCATAATCATCTTTTAGCCACGCAAGTATCTCTCCTGCTTTGGTATCTTTACCAAAGCCTTTGGCTTTAGCCATGGCGATAAATTCATTTGGAGTTTTACCGGTCTTCTCTTCAATATTATCTAGATATGCTTGGAATGACATGCTTCTAATATATCAAAAAAGGCTATGATTCTCCATTACGTTGGAGTGAAAGAAACTAGAAACTTACTGTTTAATTTT
>CAZNVI010000055.1:0-3835 GCA_964576705.1 uncultured Gammaproteobacteria bacterium
GACTAACGACTAACGACTAACGACTAACGACTAACTATTCTACCACTTCCCCTTCTTGCGCCTTGCCTTTATCTTCTTTTGGCTCGCCAGAGCTTCCGGCGGAGGCGGCTTGATCACTAGCATCTGCTTGCTCCGGACTTTGTGCTTCAGGCTGAGCTTGAGACATAGCAGGACCTACTTTTTGAAGTGTATCACCAAGTTCTTTGGATTTCGCTTCTATATCTTCTTTCGTTCCAGTCTCCAAAATTCCTTTCAGAGCAGAGATCTTTTCTTCTACTTCTTTTTTAATATCTTCTGAAAGCTTATCCCCTGCATCCTTTAATGATTTTTCGGCTGTAAAGATAAGCGCATCGGCATTATTCTTAACTTCTACTCTCGCTTTCTTCTCTTCATCTTCTTTCGCATGGACTTCTGCTTCTTTCGTCATTTTCTCAACTTCTTCTTTAGAAAGACCAGTGGAACCAGAAATTTTAATAGTCTGTTCTTTCCCTGACGCTTTATCTTTCGCAGTTACATTTAATATTCCATTTGCATCGATGTCGAAAGTGACTTCAACCTGCGGCATGCCCCGGGGTGCTGGAGGGATCCCGTCTAGTATAAATCGTCCTAAAGACTTATTATCCGTAGCCATCGGACGTTCGCCTTGTAAAATATTAATCTCTACCTGGGTTTGGTTATCAGCTGCTGTAGAAAAAACTTGGGATTTTGATGATGGTATCGTCGTGTTTCTCGGAATTAACGGAGTAGACACTCCACCTAGCGTTTCAAGACCGAGAGTTAAGGGTGTTACATCAAGGAGTAATACATCTTTTACTTCGCCTCCTAACACCCCACCTTGGACAGCTGCGCCTATTGCGACAACTTCATCGGGGTTTACAGATTTATTAGGTTCTTTTCCGAAAAATTTAGAAACAACTTCAACGACTTTAGGCATTCTGGTCATACCACCGACTAATACCACTTCGTCTATTTGTTTTTCAGACATCTCTGCATCTTTAAGTGCTTTTTTTACAGGGTCGAGGGTTTTTTGGATAAGTTCATCGACTATGGATTCCAGTTTCGCACGCGTCAGAGTCAGGGTCAAATGCAAAGGTCCGTCTTTCCCTTGTGTTATAAAGGGTTGATTAATTTGTGCTTCTTGAGAAGACGAGAGCTCAATCTTTGCTTTCTCTGCTGATTCTTTTAGTCTTTGGAGTGCTTGAGGATCTTTACGTAAATCTACTTGGTTTTCTTTCTGGAATTCGTCAGCTATCCAATCAATGATTTTTTGGTCGAAGTTATCTCCGCCTAAATGCGTATCGCCGTTTGTGGATTTGACTTCATATACTCCGTCACCTAATTCAAGAATTGAAATATCGAAAGTTCCACCTCCGAGATCGTAAACAGCGATAATATGCGCATTTTTCTTATCTAATCCATATGCGAGTGCTGCAGCTGTAGGTTCATTTATGATCCTTTTGACATCAAGGCCTGCTATTTCACCTGCTTGCTTCGTCGCCTGACGCTGAGAGTCGTCAAAATATGCAGGAACTGTAATTACAGCTTCTGTCACTTTACTGCCTAGGTAATTTTCCGCATCTGCTTTAATTTTCTGTAGAATTTGAGCGGATAACTCTTGTGGAGTAAATGCCTTACCCTCTACTTCAACGACAGCCATATCATCCCGGCCTGCTTTTACTGCATACGGAAGCCATTTTAAATCACCCTGCACGGTAGGATCAGAAAATTTCTTACCCACTAAACGCTTAATCGAATAAATGGTCCTTTTAGGCTTAAGAACCATCTGCCTCTTCGCCACGTCTCCTACTACACGACTTATCGGATCGACTACTGACGGAATCACGTTTCTGCCTTCTGCGGAATGGATTACCTTAGGTGCTCCACCCTCCATCACGGCGACACATGAATTTGTAGTTCCTAAATCAATTCCTATTATTTTACCCATATGTTCCTTTCAGGGCTTCGACTGAGCTCAGCCGAAGTCTCAAAATAAAAAATTAAAAATGAGATCTAAAATATTTTATCTATTATCTTTATTTTTGAGATTTTATTTCTAATTTTTAATTTCCCCGTTTCCTACTGTAACCTGTGCAGGTCTTAAGACTTTCTCATGTAACATGTATCCGCTTCTTAATTCTCTTATCACTGTATTCTCCGATCCATCTTCTGTACTGATCGCTTCCATTAAATTCGGATCAAAATCTTTACCTATAGTTTCAATCCTTATTACTCCTTCATCCTTAAGAAGACCCAAGAATTGATCAATGCTTACTTCAAGCGATTTATCCTCACTATGCGATTTCGCAAGAATTAGTGTATCTAAAACCGGAAGTATTCGCAATAGCAAATCTCTGTTTGCCGATTTTACCCATTCAGATCTTTGTTCTCTTACCCATTTTTCTTGATTTTGGTAATCAGCTAAAGCCCTCTTCCACTTATCTTCAAACTCTCTTACCTTCTCTCCTAATTCCTCAACTTTTTCTTCTGTAATTAAACCTTCTGTTTCCTTTTCTTGCTTGTCATCATTTCTGTTTTCATTTTTGTTTTTGTTTCTATCCATACGTCCTTAGCCCTTTGCTATTTTTACCAATCACCATCCCTTGGCAATTTCCCGTACCAATCCCCGAACGTTTCTTATAGCAGGCACTATATAAGTATAATTCAAGCGTACCGGTCCTATAACACCTATAGCACCTCTGTGCTGCATGGGTGTTTGATAAGTTGTATAAACCAAGCTATACGGACCTTGTAATATAGACGACAAATCATCTCCTAGAAGGATCTGCACATCTTCATCGCTTTCTACAGGTTGTGATGTAATCCGCTGAATATAATCATGACTATCTAGAGCTTCAAGCAATTGCTTCGTAACATCTATATCAAAAAACTCAGGCATTTCCAAAATATTCGCATAGCCTGAACAATAAAGATCGCCGTCTTCCGTTGTCGCTATGGCAAGTGCCCCTGTATTGTGGGCTAGAGACCTTGTGACTTCACGAAGAAAAAGATTCGCACGCTCGCGATAATCCCAAACTTTTTCTTTCATCGCGACCTCTTCGCCAACGGAAATTTCCTTTTCCTTCATTAAATCATTTACATAGAATTTCATACCGCGGGGAGTAGGCATGCGCCCGGCTGACGAATGAGGTTTTTGCAAATAACCCATTTCAGTAAGTCTGACCATTTCGTTGCGGATTGTTGCAGGACTTGCGCTGATATTGTGCCGTTTTTCAAGTGTTTCTGAACCTACAGCATCTGCGGTATTTATATATTCTTCAATTAGGGCTTTTAGTATCTCAACTTGCCGTTGTGTTAAATTATGAATTCCTTCCATAAATTCGAATTAATCCTAATAATTAACATACATTCGGATATATTAGGATTCAGTTAGCAAAATAATATCACGAGTGCCAAATAAAAGTCAAGGAGAAAATTGCTGCAGTAATTTTCGAAGCAGATCCGGTAGACTCGCTCTTGGGAGGCAAGGCTGTAAACCTTGCGAGCAAGGAGGGGTTCTAGCTGGATCAATAGTATAATTCGGGATCCACAGATACCTCATTCCATGATGTTTTTTCATCATTGTAGAACCCTGCTGCTGCTATCATAGCCGCATTATCAGTGCAAAGATTCGGAGATGGTATAAATAAATTAATTTCTAGTTTCCGATCTTTAATTTCCGATTTTAAACTATCAGTCAATTTCTTGTTTGCTGCAACACCACCACCTAAAAGTAATGAGTCGACTTTATATTCGTTAACGGCTTTTAGGGTTTTAAATACTAAAACATCTACGATTGCAGCCTGGACAGAGGCGCAAAGGTCTGACATTAGTTGTT
>CAZNVI010000055.1:3935-5540 GCA_964576705.1 uncultured Gammaproteobacteria bacterium
CAACTTGTCTCTATACCCAAGATTTTCATCCCTCAGATTGTATCACAAGAACTGCCCGGAGATAACGTAATGGTGAATTTATTTCAGCATCGTATTAAATTCGAATACCAAAGCACGAATATCTAAACAATGCTCTAAATTCAAATTTCAAAATATTTTAAACATCTGAAATTTTGATCATTTGTATTTGTTTCGGATTTCGATATTAGAATCTAGAAGCATGACAGATTCTGAAACAAGTTCAGAATGATAAAGACTTTGAAGCTTTGACTCTTTGCACCTCTGAACCTATCCTTAGACATTCGAGGAGCCTTTATATACCTTAGGGGTTAACCAATCTGTGGGAGGATTCAGATCCTCAGTATCTTGCGATACTTGTGGCTGTTGGACATGTTGCGGACGTGATTGCTGTTGAGCCGGTTGCTGCGGACGATTCTGCGGCATTTGCGGTTGGTTATTTCTGGGTTGGTAAGATGGTCGTGATTGCTGGTTAGACTGATGAGACTGAGGTTTTCTTTGATCAAATCCTCTTCTGTCAGACTGGGGCTGTGGTTTTCTTTGCTGCTGTCCTTGAGCTTGAGGCATGGGCTTTTGCGGTAACTCTTGTCTTTGCGGCTTTACGAAATGTGTTCCTCTTTCTCGAACAGCACCTTGACGCATAAGAATTCCGGACATTTCGAATGCTAAAAATGAGGTATTTGGACTTTGGAAATTATCTGTAGCGTGCATGATTCCATCCAGCAAATTCTGAGCGATGTCATTATCTACAGGTGTCCTGAGATCGCTTAACAACTGTGTCATCTGCTCGCTAACTGAAGACATACGGGAGGATACTATAACGATATCACCAAAACCCTGATTATCATGCTTATTGTCGATGTTTACAATTGTAACATTTTTGAGGGTATCGGCTCCGAATAAGCCATGTACGCTGGATAACTTAGGCGTCCCTATCACAAATAACAGATCGAGATTGCCTCCTGAGCCTCCACGGGTATATTTAACATCATTTTCTGAAAAATTGAGTCCTTGCTCTCCGGCTTTAACGACTATATTTAGAAAACCATTTTCTATGGTATATGAGACTTTTTCGATTTCTCCTTCTCTATAAGGGAATGAAACTACTAAATCAGCGCCTTCACCTTCAAAACGTGTCTTAACTTTATTTATACCGACTAAATTTGATAACTCTACTATAGGTTCCGTTGGAGATACGACGGTAACATTTTTGCCCATCTGCTGTAGGGAGAGATAAAGCGCAAGAACTGAACCCATATCGTCTATAGATGGGTTTTCTCCCACGGCAATAGCTACATTTTTACTTCTATCTAAAGCTTCCTGGATGCGTTGTAAATTTGAGTTATCCATAAATATACCTCTACTTAGACTATAGGTTATTTATGCGAATGATATTAACATATCTCCTATAGTAATGTCAAGGTCGGGAGCAAGGGTGATCCCGGCTTCGCCTTTCATTACCTTAGGGGTAGCGTTTTTACCGACCCGAAGTGACTGAATGGTAGCTTCGCCTATAATCTGGTCTTTATTGCGGGTAATCCGAATCTTATCATTTTTCGCAAGCCTTCCCTCAGTTACAGCCACACC
>CAZNVI010000055.1:5640-7478 GCA_964576705.1 uncultured Gammaproteobacteria bacterium
CCTTCAAGCAACAAATTCTCCCGCACTAGTTGCTGTTTTACCTTTTCAACATTCTTAGTGGGTAAGTCAGTCATAGTCAGTACTGCAATGACAGGAATCTGAGCTGACTGAAGAAGTTGTATGCTTTCGCGGGTCTGAGGCTTTACGCCATCTACAGCAGATACGACCAATATTCCGATGTCGGCAGCTACGGCTCCTCTGCTTCGCATATTCGAAAAGGCTTCGTGTCCTGGCGTGTCAATAAATGTAATACTGCGTTTCTCACTGTCATATATAGCTTCAACAGACGATGTGCCGATGCTTTGCGTAATTCCGCCAAATTCACGATTGGCAATGGAAGTTTTTCGTATTGAATCTAAAAGTGAGGTTTTACCATGATCCACATGACCCAAAACAGCTACAACGGGAGGAAAATGGGATTTTTTAATAGGTTGTTTTTCTGTGTTTTTATCCATAAGGTAGGTAAAAAATTCAAATATCGAATATCGAATATCGAATAAATACAAAAATTCAAAAACTCTAATGTACTAAACATGTTTCTCATACGTTTCGAATTTTTCTTATTTGAGCATTTGAATTTGTCCTTCGACTTTGCTCAGGATGGTGATCATGTCGAACCATTTCGAGTTTCGAATTTCGTACTTCGGATTTCATGTTATTTATTTTCTTTAGCTGGCTTCTCAGCATCTTTATCGCTTTCAGCTTTATCTTCGACTTTTGTTTCGGCAATCTCTACAGAAACAGTTGCTTCTTCATCTTTAGTACTTGCATCATCCGAAGCTTGCACAGTTTCTATAGAGGAAGCAGGTTCATTCACAGTATCTTCTACAGGTACTGCTTCTTCTACTTCAACTTCTTCTGCAGGCTTAGCATCTTCAGATACCACCTCTCCTTTTCCTTCTATCTCAATTCTGTAACCTGTTAACTTAGATGCAATACGAACGTTCTGTCCTTCACGGCCTATTGCAAGCGATAGCTCCTCCTGCGGAACTGATACTGTAGCTACTTTTTCTTCTTCGTTAATCGAAACCGTAATATTCTTAGCAGGTGATAATGCTTGGGCTATATATACTTTCATATCATCTGACCATTGGATGATATCGATTTTCTCCATCCCATTGAATTCCTGGATTATTGCTTGTACCCTGACACCCTTTTGACCGACACAGCTTCCTACAGGGTCAATTCCCTGCTGAGTTGAATGTACTGCTATTTTAGTTCTAACTCCTGCTTCACGGGCTATAGCTTTTATAATGACACTACCCTGGGCCACCTCTGGTACTTCACGCTTAAATAATCCTTCAACGAGTCCCGGATATGATCTGGATACGATAATCTCTTCCCCCTTTAAACCTTCTCTTATTTCACGAAGGTAGACTGATAAGCGTTGATTAAGATGGTATTTCTCATTTCCGATTTGATCTTGTTGAGGCATTAAAGCTTCGGTCTTACCTATATCTACTATGATATTTGGTCCCGCGAAACGAAGAATCATACCGTTTACTACACTACCGATTTTCACTCTGTAATCAGAAAAAATAGCCTCTTTTTCTTTCTCACGGATTTTTTGTAAAATTACTTGCTTGGCGGTTTGAGCTGCAATTCTTCCAAAACCTGGAGGCGTTACGTCCTTATCATTAAGGAAAATATGCGCCTCACCTGTACTGGGATTTAATTCAGCACGGTATTCTTCTATCTCCACACCTGGATGGTCCTTCCTGTAAGCCGCTAAAATAGCATTTTTTACAGTCTCAAGGACAATATTAGGATCTACGCCCCTTTCTGAGGCTACCTGGTTTAAAGCTAATACGAATTCTGATCTCTGTACTACTGGCATA
>CAZNVI010000056.1:0-1957 GCA_964576705.1 uncultured Gammaproteobacteria bacterium
GCATCTAGATTGTAACAAAGTTACGACCACGAATTCAAATTCTAAAGTTTATTATTGGGCTTGATATGATTAAGTAGTGTTTCAAAATTTATTAAAATGGCGTATAATTACCTTTGATGCTCCTCGTATGTTCAAGCCCGGTGTAATTATTACTATCAAACTATGAAGAAAATTAAATCTACATTTAAATATCTTTGGGGTCATAAAAAATTGTCTATCATCCTTCTTATAACGATTGGCGTATTGGCCTTTTTTCTATGGCCTAAACCGCCTGCAGAGATTGAGACAGTTAAGGTAAAAAGAGGACGAATTATCCAATCTATAACAGCTTCAGGAACTGTTACTTCAGAAAACACTGTAAATCTTTCCTTTTTAAGTAGTGGAAAGTTAATATATTTAGGTGCTAAAAAAGGCGATGAAGTCGTTGCGGGACAGACTATAGCGACACTTGACCAAAGAACATTAAGAACAAGCTTGAAGCAAGCGCTTGAAGATTACGCGATACAGAGAAACCAATTTGACGAAACTCTCGAAGATAATCAAAACCATACTCCACAAGACGCATTAGACTCTGAGATGAAAAGAATTCTTGAAAATAACCAAAATAACTTAGATAAAGCGATAAATTCTGTAGAACTTCAAAACCTTACTATAGAGCAATCGATTCTCTCCTCCCCCATAAACGGAATTGTAATCAGAGCTGATGCAGGTGTAGCCGGAATAAATATAGCACCTACTACTGTTTTTACGATTGCTGACCCATATAGTCTGGTGTTTAATACAGAAGTGGATGAAGCAGATATCGCCAAAATAGTTATAAATCAACCTCTTAAGGTAACTCTTGAAGCATTCCCTAAGAACACTGTACCGCTTAATGTTACATCAATTGACTTTGCAAGTCATGTTTCTGATTCGGGCGCGAATGTTTATACCGTTAAAGCATCATTGCCTACCGATGAAAATTACCGAATAGGCATGAGCGGCGATGCCGAAATAATACTGAATGAAGCTTCAAATACACTTATTATCCCACTTTCATGTTTAATCGATGAGACACATGTATATGTGAAAAAAGATAATACATTTGAAAAACGAGAAATTACAACCGGACTCCAAAGCGATACAGACATAGAAGTAAAAAAAGGATTAACGGATGAAGAAATTGTGGCATTAATACCTGAGGACGTTGAAAAGATTATCGAGAAAAAATAAATTTACCTCATCTGTCATCCCGAATTCCGATTATATCGGAGAGAATTTGTTTCAGGATTTCACGATAAACCGGAAGAATGGATGATGACTCCGATTTGATCGGAGATAAAACCTGACTCAACAACGAGGCGAGTATGTCCAGCATGACAAAAAACATCATACAATTAAAAAACATAACTAAAGACTACGTAACCGATGAGGTTACTACGAAAGTGCTTTTTGGCATATCTTTGGAGATTAAAGAAAGAGATTTTATAGCAATCACCGGCCCGTCAGGTTCTGGTAAATCGACACTCCTAAATATCTTAGGCCTTTTAGATAATGCCACAACAGGCACTTTTTTATTAAACGGTAAAGATGTAACTTCGCTAACCGAAGACGAACAGGCTTTGGTAAGAAATAAAGAAATAGGGTTTGTTTTTCAATCATTCAATCTACTCAAAAGAATAACAGTACTCGAAAATGTGATACTCCCTTCCATTTACAAAGGAATAAAAAAATCAGAAAGAGAGAATAAAGCTAAGGATTTACTAAAAAAAGTAGGATTGGAAGAGCAGATCTACAAAAGACCGAATCAGCTTTCAGGAGGCCAACAGCAACGCGTGGCTATCGCCCGCGCCCTTATGAATAACCCCTCCATTATCCTCGCAGATGAACCTACGGGAAATCTGGATACGAAATCAGGAGATGAGATAATGAAGATACTGAAGGACTTAAACAGACAGGGTAATACTATTATTATTAT
>CAZNVI010000056.1:2057-6963 GCA_964576705.1 uncultured Gammaproteobacteria bacterium
ATATGGATTATCTTGAACTAATTAAATTAGCATTAGGCTCTCTAAGAGCAAATAAACTAAGAAGCGCCTTAACCACTCTTGGTATTATCATAGGTGTTTTTTCAGTCATTTTACTTGTAGCTTTGGGAAGTGGTCTACAGAAATACATTACTGATCAGATTTCAGGTCTCGGATCTAATATACTATTTGTCCTTCCAGGAAAGGTAGGAGCTGGTTCGGGTCCGGGCGACAGCGTCAATCGTCTCACTATAGCAAATTCATTATATCTTGAAGACAGACTTGCAAGCATAGCTTATACCAGTCCACTGATTTCTAAAATAACAACAATTAAGTTTAACAGCAAAAATATTAAAGGTACTCAAGTCTGGGGTGTATCATTCGTATTTCCTCAAATCATAAAAACAGACTTCGTAAGAGGGACTTTTTTTACCAAAACACAAGCTGAAAACGGCAGTAATGTCGCAGTAATCGGTCAGACTGTGTCTGAAACTCTTTTTCCTAATACTGACCCGATAGGTAAAAAAATTACATTCAGTGACGGAAAATATACAGTCATAGGTGTCACCGCTAAAAAGGGATCAGTATTTGGACAAGATCAGGATAATGTGGTAGTAATTCCATTCCAGGCAGCTAAGAAGCAATTTTCGGCGACCACTGTAAATTATATATATCTTTCAGCCAAGTCTCCCGAACTCGTTTCCCTCGTTAAAAAACAAGCAACAAGGATTCTGATAAACCGACTCGAGGAAGATGACTTTACTATCATGACCCAAGAGCAGACTTTACAAACTATTACGACAATCACAAGCACTCTAACTACGGCATTAGGAGGAATCGCTGCTATTTCACTTCTAGTCGGCGGAATAGGAGTTATGAATATTATGTTGGTTTCAGTAACTGAGAGAACTAAAGAAATAGGACTTAGAAAAGCCCTTGGCGCAAAAAGACAGGATATATTACTTCAATTTCTTCTAGAAGCAATCATGCTTTCTTTATCAGGAGGTATTGCTGGTATTTTACTGGGACTTGGAGCATCTTTTCTTCTATCTAAATTTTTCGTTGCGCAAGTTACACCCTGGTCTGTTTTTCTTGCATTTACTTTTTCATGTATTGTAGGTATAGTATTTGGCATAGCACCAGCTATAAGAGCATCTAAACTCTCCCCTATCGAGGCCTTACGTTACGAGTAATAAGATGAAAAAAGTTATTATTGTTCTTTTAATGATAGTCACACTAGCAGGAATCGGACTATGGTATGTAAAAAACAACGTTGGCGATCTCAGACCTGCATTGATGCCCGCTGTTAAGAAAAAACCTGCTCAATCTCTACAATCAAATTTAGGTACGCCTTTGGATTTCGATGTTACTATTTCTGATGGATTCCAAATAGGAATATTCGCAAAGGATCTGGGTGCAGTCCGTGATTTGACTTTTTCACCGGGTGGAGTATTAATCGCATCAGTCCCGACTTTGGGAAAAGTGATTATGCTACCTGACAGAAACACAGATGGAGTAGCAGACGAAGTAAATACAATCGTTTCCGGTCTAAATAAACCGCATGGTGTTAGTTTTTACGACAATTTTCTCTACGTGGCAGAAGAAACGAATGTATCCAGATATCTTTGGACAGATCAAAAATTAATAGGTGGTGTGGCCAGATTAGAGAAGAAATTATTTGATTTACCGAAAGGCGGCAGACATTTTACAAGGACAATAGCTTTTGATAAGACTGGTACGATGTATGTATCTGTAGGATCTAGCTGCGATGTATGCTATGAGAACAACCCGTTTTTAGCATCCGTAATAGTATCTGACTATAACGGTAAAACCCCAAGGACTTTTGCCAAAGGCTTACGCAATGCACCCTTTATAAATATAAATCCCACTACCCAGGAACTATGGGGCACTGAAATGGGAAGGGATTTTTTAGGTGATAACCTTCCCCCGGATGAAATAAATATAATCAACAATCCTTCGGCAGGCTCAGGATCTTCGGGCTCTGAGCCCTCGAACTACGGGTGGCCTATTTGTTATGGTATGAAAATCCACGATACTAAATTTGATAAAAACGTATACACTGAAGATCCTTGCTTAAACACTATATCTCCTGTTTTTGAGATTCCGGCACATTCAGCACCCTTAGGTC
The DNA here is from genome assembly GCA_964576705.1 of uncultured Gammaproteobacteria bacterium. GTDB lineage: Bacteria > Patescibacteriota > Microgenomatia > Levybacterales > UBA12049 > CAYMDS01. The sequence continues at coordinate 4,204 of CAZNVI010000056.1, forward strand.
TACAGTTTATAAATTCAGAACAATTTCCATCTGATTGGCAAGGTGACTTACTGGTCGCTTATCACGGTTCATGGAATAGATCTTCCCCTATCGGTTATAAAGTAGTACGGATGCATATGAATGAAAACACTATTGAAAGAGAAGAAGACTTTTTAAGTGGTTTTTTGCAAAACAATACGGCAGTTGCTAGACCGGTGGATTTAGAATTCGATAAAAATGGTAATTTATATATCTCGGATGATAAAAGCGGAACAATTTTTATAGTAAGTAAAAAATAAAATTATGAAATTTTCTTCGCCTCTACTATAATGTACTCATGAATCCCCGCATAAAGGATATACTTACGTTTTTGATCGGCTGGCCATTGTCTATAGTAGCACTTTATTTCGTAATTAAGACTTTTCTGCCTAAGTTTTCTGATATAAAAGATTTAATCACGAACTTAAATCCCTTATTTCTGATAATCGGGATTTTTTGTTTTTCTATTTACTACTTTCTCCGCAGTATTGTTTGGCAAATGATACTTGGTGAGTATAAATACTCGATACTCTATAAGAAAACAAGTCATCTTTGGGCTTCAGCTGAACTGAAAAGATATGTTCCCGGTAATATTTGGTCTTTTTTAAGCAAATCAGTATCATTTACCAATGAAGGCGTAACTAAGAGTCACCTCGCGAAATCAATGTTATTTGAATTGCAATTTATACTTATAGGTGCTGTAGTGGTATCTTTACTAGGCATACCCTTTTTAAAAAAATATTTGCTTCCTGATCTTTTAAATATTCCTTATCTTCAAATTATTATCGTCGTATTAGTTGTTTTATTTATTATTGTTTTTATTTACCAAAATTATATTTCAAAGCTACTTCCTGTAAAGTTTAAAGGTTTAATAGCATATATTCTCCCAAATTATGCACCATTCAATACATTTAGACTTCTACTCATATCAGTTTTGGCTTTTTTATTTTTTGGACTAGGTTATTTTTTCAGTATTTCTTCAATCATCTACCTTGACGTAAAGCTTATATTGACACTTTCCGGATTCTTCGTATTTTCATTATTGGTAGGATTACTTTCCTTTATAACGCCTACCGGCCTTGGGGTTAGAGAGGGGATGGTAACGCTTGGTTTAAGTAAACTTCTTCCAATGTCAGTTGCGGGATTTGCATCAGTATTCGCAAGGCTTATCCTAATTATATCTGAAATAATGTTTCTTATATTAACCTTTATATATTCAAAAGTTAGCTTGAAACTTTCTGGACAGCTGGAAAAATTTGTTCGAACTAAAAAGCATAAGCTGATCTTGCTGTTTTGCATAATTATATTTAATTTATACTTTATTCCTGTTAGTTTTTTACGACACGATAATTTTTATACCGGGAGATTTGATCTGGGAAATATGGATCAAACTGTTTGGAACACAAAACATGGTCGGATTTTCGAATTTACGAATCCGGACGGGATAGATAATACCTCAAGACTTGCATTTCATGCAGACTTTATTCTCATACTTCTATCCCCTTTCTACCTTATTTGGGAAAATCCCAAAATGCTTTTATTAATACAGTCACTTGTTGTTAGTTTAGGAGCAATCTTTGTGTATCTTTTGGCAGACAAAGTTTTGTCCGAAAATGGAAAGTGGAAAATGTCCGCCAAAGGCGGATCCACCTATGGAGGAGAAAATAGAAACTTACTTTCTCTCGCTCTTTCTATTTCTTATTTGATGAATCCTTCTCTGCAATGGAGTATTCTTTATGACTTCCATGCTGTAACATTTGCCACCACATTTTTAATTGCTGCTTTTTATTTTATTTACACAAAAAGATATTTTTGGTTTATAGTATTCTCCCTGTTTTCAGGAATTACGAAAGAACAAGTCTGGATCCCTGTGGGTATGATGGGATTATATTTAGTAGTATCAAGTATCCCTCCCTTACCAGGGCTCTGGAGGGCAAGAAAGTATCAAATATCAAGTATCAAAATACAAACGAAGAAAATTATTTTTGGTTTAATTATCTTTTGCTTATCTCTCATCACTTTTTACTATTTGGTCTGGCATGCGATACCGAATGCCTCAACTACAAACAGTCATTTTGCAGTTTCTTACTTTGAGGGAAATTCTGATAACACATCGGGACTAATCGGAACATTTTTATCTGATCCTTATAAAATTATTAGTAAGCTTTTCGACAAATCCCGAGTCAATTATTTAAGGTCTACATTTGAGCCTCTAGGATATTTACCGCTACTTGCTCCCTTGTATTTATTATTTCCGATTGCTGATTTTTCATTAAATATTTTAAGTGATAAACCAGAGCTTCATCAAATTTACTATCAATATTCTGCCATCATTACTCCGTTTATATTCATCGGATCTATATTCGCAATTAGTTATTTGGTAAACCTGTACAAAAAAAATGTTTTGATTATATTTTTTGCTTTTTATGTTATGTTTTTTGCACTTTACGGTGGATACGTAAACGGTCCTTTACCGTGGACTAAAAAACCGAATGTAGCGATGCTACACAATTCACAGGCTAATAAAAAATTTATATCGGAAAAACTGATGTCTATACCAACAGATTTTAAGGTAAGCTCTACTAATAATTTAGGCGCACACTTGACACATAGGCAACACCTTTATACGATTCCTTACGGATCTGATTCTGCTGATATGATCGTATTTTTATTACGTCCAAACTCTCCGGAATACGAAAGAGACCTTGTTTATGAGTTACTTTCAAATCCAATTTACGATAT
>CAZNVI010000057.1:0-1165 GCA_964576705.1 uncultured Gammaproteobacteria bacterium
ACCATAACATTCATCGATTTATTCACTCCCCACATCGGAATTTCGGCGATATAATCTGATGCCTCCATAGCGTCACTTGACACTCCGTCTGTTTCATGACCTACTATTAAAGCGACGGGAAAAGTATATGGAATATCTGTATACGGAACACTCTTCTCATTCTGCTCAATAGAGACAATTTTAATATCTTGAATCTTGCTTCTTAAATCTTGAATCGCCTGTTTTGCTGATTCTTTATATTCCCAACTCACCCACTCTGTCGTATTGACTGATGCTTTTTTTATTCTTGTGTGAGGTGGTGTTTCACTACCGCCACATAGTATCACACGCTCAGCAGCCACAGCATCTGCTAGACGAAAAATAGCACCTATATTATACGTATCAAGCACGCTATCCAAAATAATAAATACAGGATTTCTTTTTACAGATTGTTTTAACTCTTCGGGAGCTGTTGTAGTCCTTAATTGTTTGGCGTTTAATTTCACACATCCATTATACTACTTTAGAAATTTAAAGGGGTTCTTGTAGGCTCAAACATTTCTTGCTGTGCTTGTTTTGTAGCTTCAAATCTCCTGGCAGTAATTTGAGCAGCTTGAACTGTTTCTCTTGCCTGCTCTATTGTTTCTTGCCTTAAAACGTATAGTTTTTCCTGTCTTTTTTTCTCATTAATGAGTTTAAGTTCTTCCTGTTTTCTTAGAGCATCGTTTTTGTTTTCTATAGCAAGTTTTAATGCTACAACACGATTATCTTGATCCTTAGCTGCAGCGACACTTGCAAGCCTTGTTAGGACATTAATAGAATTTGAGAGGCCTGTTGCTGAATCTTCAGTTTCTGTAACTGACTCTTCAAGCTCTTCCTCCATAGTTTCTTTAATCTCCCTAATTAATTCATCCTCAGATAATTCATCTTCAATATCCAGCTTCGCAAGCTTCAAATCCTCTTTGGCTGCTTTTATCTGTAACTTCAAAGCACCAGTTGATTGATCGGAAATAACGTCAAGAAATTTCCTCTGCTCCTTAAGACTGATATTTAATGATGTCGCTAACTTTTTAACATCTTTACCTTCTGATGCTGCAATTTTTAGTAAACTTGCTGATTTTGCCTGTTCAGATGAAAGTTCACTCAGGACTCGCGCTATAGCTTGTTTATTATTTTTCGCCATCAT
>CAZNVI010000057.1:1265-6619 GCA_964576705.1 uncultured Gammaproteobacteria bacterium
TTCTGGATCCATCACATGAACTACCACCTCCACATGATATGGAGCTCACGCCTCCACATGATATGCTCTTAAAACCTCATATAACTCATAGACATACTTGGCTTCATTGGCTTCCTGCGCTTTTTGGTTTATTTTTGGGAATATTTATAGGCATGTTTATAACTCAAACAGCGCCTGAGAATCGTGACCAAATCAATAGATACTTCGTTGTCACTCCTTCTCCTTTCCCATCAAGTACACCCACTATCTCAACTGTACCTTCTGTTACAATTTCCGTAACAGAGCCTGTCGTTTTTTGCCCAGCTGATATAAAACAATGCCCTGATGGAACATTTATCGTACGAGATGGACCTTCTTGTGAATTTCTTCCCTGCGTAAAAAGTCAAAATTAAGCTTTCGGCCTATCACTACGCGGTAAACTGATGTAGACATTTGTACCTTCGCTCATTTTTGAAGTCACCCAGATTCTTCCGGAGTGTGCTTCGATTATAATTTTGCTTAAATATAAACTAAGCCCAATACCTTCATAATCGTAAGTATAAATATCTGTACCTCGGTGAAATCGGGCAAATATATCGTGCAGATTTTCAGGAGTCAGACCGATTCCAGTATCGCTTATACATAAAATAACTTCATTATTCAAAGCAGTAAGATCTACAGTAACTACACCGTTATCTTTATTAAACTTGATAGAATTATCAATTATATTTGTGATAGCTTGAGTTATCTTAATCTTATCCAAAGGTATGAACACTTTTTCATTTGAAAAATTTAAACTGAAATTGATATGTTTCTCTGATGCCTTCGACTTATAATTATCTATAATAGTTTTTAAAATCTGTACGATGTCTTCTTCGACTTTTTTCAGGGGCTTATCGCTATCTTCAAGTGACACGATATTTAGAAGTGACTCGGTAATGGAATTAAGTTTTTCAACAGATTTTTCTATATGACTTATGACTTCACCTTCCTCTGCATCCAGTTTTTTCTCTTTAAGTGTCGGCAAATAACCTTTAATAATAGTTAAAGGGGTACGTAAGTTATGTGAAGCAATTGTTATAAATTCATCTTTCAGCTTTTCTGTTCTTTGCAACTTATATATATTGTTTTTAAGCTTTGTAGTCATGAGATTCAGTGAAACTGCCAAATCCGAAAGCTCATCATTTGTGTGAACTGCAATATTCTTATTCAGATCTCCATTACTAATTACCCTTGCAGCTTCAGTAATTTTGCTCAGAGGAGAAAGTATCGAACGGTCTACGAGAAATGTTAATGTTAGAAGAGCAAAAAAGAAAACTAAAATATTTAAGATTACAGTTGTTAAAACAGCTTGTCTTACACTAGCGTTCACAATGTCATAAGAAATAAAATAGCGAAGTGAAAATGGTCTACTGCCGAAACTATCCGAATAAGGGACAACTATCTCTGTCACATCACCTGCTCCATCTTTTATCTTCGTTATCTCATTACTGGAAACAGAACTAAGCAAATCTTTATCAGTAATAATTTCTTGTCTCGAACTATTATCTGTGCCATCAACATCTTTTGAGTCATATAATATTTCCCCATTAATAGATATGATTTGTATTCTGGGAAATGCCACATCTAAGCTCAGAGTTTGCTCAAATATTTCATTTAATTTTAAAATTCCTGAATTATTATAAAGTAAATAAGCATCACCTAAGGGTTTAGTGGCCAACTCAGCAAATGTCTCAGAACGGTAATATAATGAATCTTTCTGAAATTTTGTAGTCTCTCTTATGCGTACAAGTGAAGCGGCTGTAAATATTACTAATAAAATTACAGCTATAGTCAAAGAAAATTTAATTCTTAAGCTATGTCGGGCAGGTTTAAACATATAAATTCTATATACTAAACTTAATTATATACTAGTAAGATAAAGCTAACCAGTAATATTAAACATAGTACAAAATGCCTGCAACAACGTTTTGATAACTATTATAAAAGAAGCTTAAATTATCAAATTTAATGCAATTTTTAAATTTATTGTATTTTTTGATCTGAATTTAAACTATTGAAGATTATTACTTTGTAACTCTCTGACGCCCAGACATATCAAATCCGAGAAGCATTACAGTTATTGAAGGCTTATAGCTTATATTATCACGTGAATATATATGATATATATCAGTAAAAAGCGGTATAGATGGATAATCCTGCATAATAAGTGCATGCGCTTGTCTTGTAAGTTCAATTCTTTTCCCTTCGTCAAAAGTTGACCTTGCCTGATCCAAAACAGTATCTAATTCTGAATTCGAATAATTTGTTACATTTAAAGAACCATGACTACCAATCTTTCCATGAAAAATAATGTCTATTAAATCAAGCGAATCAATGGTATCTGGATAGTAAGAAACATACGCGGCTGAAAAATCTCCGGAAAATAGTTGTTCATAAAATTTGTCAATCTCAGGTTGGCTAAGTACTACTGTAATCCCTATTTCAGCAAGTTGTTTTTTTATCTCTTCAACAGCTTTAATATGTTCTACTTGTTGATCAGAAATTAGAGTAAATGAAAACCCATCCGGGAATCCAGCTTCGTTTAGCAAACTTTTCGCCTCATCCAAATCAGTCTTTAATCTTTTCAACTGAGGATTAAAGCCTATCAGTTCTTGAGTGGCAAACTGAGTCACGGGTTCCGCGTTTAAACCTGCTTCTGAACTTAGTTTATTAACATCAAGCGCCAAAGTGATTGCTTTTCTAACACGCACATCCTTAAAGGGATTCTTCTCTGTCCCGGTTACATATTTAGATTTTGCCGAATTTACATCTAAAAACATCCAATTTATACCACCAGTACGAAAATTCGCAGATTGAAAACCTTGTGTATTTATAATCTTACTTTCTCCTGAATTAATAGTTATTATATCTAATTGGCCTTTTTCTAAAGCCTCTTTAGCTTTTTCTGGACTTGGAACTACTTTGTAAATCAACTTCTTAACTTTAGGAACACCATCCCAATAATCATCATTTGCTTGCAAAATCGCTTCTCTTTTCGCAAGAGTAATCAGCTTATAAGGACCTGTGCCTACTGCTTTTTCAATTCCATTTAAAGTAACTTGTTTCTTTGAAACTATGCCCATCCACACTAACCATCTAAGTAAAGTAGCATCTGGCTCTCTGGTTTTAAGCTCGATAGTATAATCATCGATAATTTTAACTGACTCTACCCTAGCAGCCATCGGTTGACTTACCCATGGAATTGAAGCCTTCTCACTCGTTTTTGCTTGTTCGATTGTAAATTTTATATCTTCAGCAGTAAATGGATCACCTGAATGAAATTTAACGCCTTTTCGTAAAATAAATCTCCAGGTTAATGGATCCGGATTAGTCCAGCTTTCAGCTAAACCAGGTTCCAAATTAGTACCCCTATAGACAGTTAACCCTTCAAAAATATTAAGGTTTACATTTGCATATGCCACTGTAAATTGCACTAATGGATACTTGCCTAAATCCTGATCATTTATAAGATGCATTGAAACCTGATTCAACGGAAAACCGGATACAAACTCGGTCGTCTCTGCTTGGTCAGGCTTAGAGTAACCTTTCACCATAAAATATCCCAGGCTACCCAATGCTATAATTATAAATAAAACTAAAAATGCGTAAATAAATTTTTTATTGGATGATTTATTTAAGGGTTCGGTGTGGACACTTGGCTGTTCTTCTAATTTAGTTGCTTCGTCATTCATGTACTATATTTATAGTAGATACCCATAACCCTCTTGTCAACTGATCAGCTCTCATTATTAAAATTCCTATAGTAAATACTTAATTATAGAAGGACGTTATGGAGTAAAAACATGTGCGTATGTAGTGGCGTCTGTAACAAATCCAAATCTACTATATAACTTTTCTTCTCCATCAGGAGTAGCTGTTAAATGAAAAGTCGTAGCTCCATTTTCTATTTTTGCTCCAAGCATACTATCAAATAGTTGCCGCCCTAAACCCTGACCTCGATACTCCTCTAATAATGCCATATTCCAAATGCCGGTTACTCCATCATCATGACTAATCGACATACCGGTTCCTACCGGCTTATCATCATCAGAATGTACTAAAAATATATCGACTCTACGATCAGCAAGAACTCTTTCGCCCATTACTCTTCTGAGTTCATCAACTGGTACCTCAAAAGTGCTTGAAAGAATATCATAAACAGCAGGTAAATCTCTCAAATCAGCAGCTCTATGTACACGCGAATGCTGAAGATAAACTGAATCTTCATCCGGACTTAAGCGCATGTGCTTAGAAGGGGCACCTATATATTGCAATCCTAAAGAATTGCCATCCTGATATACTCTGGGTAACATTAAAACTCCGGGTTTTTGTTGTCTTTTTAATATATCCATGTAGTCTTCAAGCTGCTGAGTATAATTTGGGTAATCGCCTAAAAAGCCTATGTTCAAATCGGGCACTCCAGCGCCATTATAAACTAACCAAGAAGGCTCACTGTCTGAACCGAATAAAATCTCACGACCTGGGGCATCCTGGCCTTGGACATCTACTTCACGACCTGCACGCATCCATAATCTGTTTATAGGAATCACATTCTCCGAAGGTGGCAATCTATCGACAATTGGTGGTTTAACAAGTTCACTACTTAAGCCCATAGAATAATATGCTCATATTTTACTTTATTGCTGAATTTAAGTAAATATAGTATAAAATCAGATTAGACTACAGCGCATATGGTTGTAAAAATCAGAAAATATAAAAAAGGCGATGAGAATTCATTCAAACAGTCAATAGTTGAAATGCAACAACTAGAACGTACCTACAAAGATGGTTATCTCCCACCCGAAAAGATGGTAAAAAAATGGTTTAAATATACCATACGTGAAACAAAAGCAAATAATGGTGAGATCTATGTAGGAGAAGTAGATAGCAAACAAGCTGGTTTCTTAGCTATACGCTTAGATCCACCCAGTATAGAATCTGAAATATATGCAGAAAACGAGGCTATTGCATTCATTTCCCATTTCTACGTTTTTCCACATTTTCGCGGATTAGGAATAGGTAAAAAACTAATGTCGCAAGTTCAAGAGTATTCGCTAAAAAGGCAAGTGCAACACGTCAGAACATTTATTTGTGCTGAAAATAGAAGAGCCAGAAGTATATATAAAAAATTTGGCTTTGAAGAACTTGATGTCCTCGTATCACTGAAAGTATAAATGAAATTATCCTTCCACTTGAGTTATAATAGATTTACTTTTAGTTATAGATATATGTGTAAACTTATAACCGGGTAAAGCTCCATGTTTATGTACTTCTCCTTTAGGAGTATATATTATGTCCCCTTCTTTAACTTTTATTTTTTTCGTTTTCGTCTC
>CAZNVI010000058.1:0-4300 GCA_964576705.1 uncultured Gammaproteobacteria bacterium
GAAAGGAGATTCCCGGTCCCTCCAATTCGGCGGGCAAGCATGTCGGGAATGACAAGCAAATAACCGGTTGGTCGAAAAGACTAGCCGGTTTTTTTGTGGCAAACTTGTTATAATCTTTTCCATGCCAGAGCTTCCAGAAGTTGAAACCATACGAATACAGTTAAATAAATATCTAGTCGGGCATGTGATTGAGGATGTGGAAGTGCGATTACCGAAGCAAATCAGCGGAGAAGTGCAAAGTGTCATAGGTGCAAAGGTGCAGAGAGTGCGTCGTTATGGTAAGGGGCTAATTATAGACTTAGATAATGATTATAGCCTTGCCATTCATATAAAGATGACAGGGCAGTTGATATACAGAAATGTATCACGGGTAGCACGAGTACCACAGGTATCACAAATGAGTCCTAAGGTTGGAGAATTGCCTGGGAAAGCGACACATGTGATATTTAAACTAGATAGGGAGGCAGTGCTTTACTATAACGATCAGAGGCAGTTTGGGTGGATCAAGATAGTTAAAACAGAAGACGTTTTTAAATTACCATTTTTTAAGACTTTAGGGCCTGAGTTTTTAAAAGATTTGGAATTTAAGAAATTTCAAGAAATCTTAAAGTCTAAGAAAACTCCCATAAAGCCATTAATTATGGATCAAGCGTGCATGGCAGGAGTCGGGAACATTTATGCTAATGATGCTTTATATGTAGCGAAAATTAATCCTCGGCGTCCGGCAAATTCCTTGACAGATATTGAAATGAAAGATTTATTTAATGCAGTAGAAGAGGTTTTGAAAAAAGGTATTAAAGCCGGCGGATCTTCTGAATGGGCGTATGTAAATGCCTTAGGTGAAGAAGGAAGTTATCAAAAGATATTTTTAGTTTACGGAAAAGTAGGAAAAAAATGTGAGCGCTGCGGAACTATTATTCAGAGAATAACACTTGGAGGGAGGGGGACTTTCTTCTGTCCAGTCTGTCAAATATAATATTAATTTGTTAGCGCGTTAACGTGTTGGCGGGTTTTCGACAGTGGGAACTGTGATAGAATAGCTCCATTGCTACATTGTTAAATTGTTACATTGCTGACCTCATCCCTACCTTCTCCTAAAAGGAGAAGGAATAAGCAGCATTTATAACCATTTAGCTATGTAACCATTTAGCCATGATATTATCCCGTTTACTTCTCCAAAATCTTAGAAGTTATACTAGTGCGGATTTCTCATTTTCTCCTGAAGTTACGTTCATAGTCGGTCCCAATACTGCCGGAAAATCAAATATTATTGAATCTATCTCGCTTCTTTCAACAGGTAAGAGCTTTAGAGCTGAACAGCTCGAACAAGTAATTAAATTAGGAGAAGATGTAAGTCGTGTAAAGGGGAGTATAAAAAGAATGGATGATGAGAAGCTGGAATTGGAGGTGACTATAGCGCAAGGTAGTATAAATGATAAGAATGGCTTGATTAAGAAGTATCAAGTGAACGGATTGCCAAAAAGAAGAGCAGATTTCGCCGGTATATTACCGACGCTTTTATTTGAACCCTCTGATTTGGATTTAGTTTCAGGATCACCTGGGTTGAGGCGGGAGTTTTTGGATGAAGTACTTGAGCAAACAGACAGAGAATACAGACAGAATTTATTAACCTTTACTAAGGCTTTGAGGCAAAGAAATGCGCTTTTACAGAGAACTCGAGAAACAGGGATTCGCATTGAAAAGCAATTCAGCTATTGGGATGAAATCGTGATCCGTACAGGATCTGAGATTACCGAAAAACGTAAGAAGTTTATAGAGTATTTAAACGAAAAACAGAAAGAATTATTCTTGCTTTACATAACTTACGACCCAAGCATTATTTCAGAAGAGCGTTTAGCGCAATATAAGGAAGCCGAAATGGGAGCAGGGGTTACTCTGGTAGGTCCACACCGGGATGATTTTTTATTATCTATGAAGCGGGAGAGTGAAGAGGCATTACTGCTTAAATCTTATGGTTCACGCGGACAGCAACGTCTTTCTGTGTTGCAGCTTAAGCTTATCCAGCTTGAATATATGAGAGAAAAGCTTACGGAAAAGCCTATTTTGCTTCTCGATGATATTTTTTCTGAATTGGACGAGGGTCATATCAAGCACCTCTTGGGGGTAGTCGGAAAGCAGCAGACTATAATAACTACGACTCATAAGGAGTTTTTAGATAATGCAGGATTAAAACAATCGTATTTAATAGAATTGTAGGTTTATTATTTGATATAATTTTGATGTGGTTTCAGTTAAAGAATTATTAGGACTGCAAAAAAAATATGGCGATGGTGGGAGGGATGATACTGTATATCAGTTTCCTGCAGATGCAGAGGTTGACACAAGTCTTTATGTAGAGATACTACCAGAAGGGGGTAAGAGAAGAGGAAGGTTTAGGTTTTTTCACAGAAGACCGATGACTGATACTCGCGCAGGTCACACAGCTCAACCGTATGAAAACCTAGATGATGTCTAGGTAAGTTTTAGCTCTTCTTTAGTTTTTCGAGGCGTTCTACTGTTTTACTTAAATTTGTAGTCACCGCAACCGCAAGCACTGTAACTATAATCGCATAAATAATGAGAGTAATTACCCCATTGCCTTCAGGAAACCATTTTTTTACATAGGTATTAACCAATTCTTGGATAACACTGTTCCAAGCTAGGGCTGCTACTAATCCAAATCCATTTGTTGCAAGTAAGACCATTTGTCTAGCTACCTGTAGGTGCATGCCTGCCTCACTTGGTTTTGAGCTTGTCGAAACATCTTTCTTTCCTGCTTTTTCTTTATCAGCCATAAAATAATTATAGCATAATTGTTTTTTTTCGGGAATTATGCAAGAATTGGATACGAATGTATCCTAATTTGAATAATCCAAATATATCCAAATTACTTTATCCAGAGCTTAGTTATAAAATTGTTGGGTTGTTATTTGAGGTTCATTCCAAATTAGGTGGGGATTTTGAAGAAAGATATTATCAGCGTGCAGTCGAAAAACTTTTATTAAAAAATAAGTTACATTTTATTAAAGAACTGAAGGTAGATATTACCTTCGAGAATGATAAAATAGGAAAATGTTTTTTAGACTTTCTCATAGACGACAAGGTTGTCTTAGAGCTAAAGACTGTCCCACTATTACTTCCAATACACTTCAGGCAAGTGAGGTCGTATCTCAAAGCAAATAATTTGGAGTTAGGAATACTCGCTAATTTTAGAGGGACATATTTGGTGTATAAAAGAATCCTAAATAAGGTCCGAATAAATTAGTATGTACGAACCGAAGTTTACAATAACTAACAACATTCTGAAAAACATAGGAAATATAGAAGCCTCCAGGGAGGTAATAGATCATGCGCCATTATTACCTTACTACGAAAAGAAATTTCAGGAAGAGGCATTGGTACGCAGTGTCCATCACGGTACGCATATAGAAGGAAATGAATTGAATTTAAATCAAGCTGAGAGAGTATTGCAGGGGGAGATTATAGTAGCAAGGAAGCGTGATGTACAGGAGGTAATTAATTATAGAAAAGTGTTGGAGCAAATCGATGGATTCGGTCCGCCAGCTGGCGGATCAAGATTCAAGATCGATGAAGATTTAATTAAGACGTTGCATGGGATGACTGTGGATAGGATTTTACCCGAGGAAAAATGCGGGGAATACCGAAAGACACAGGTAGTAGTTAAAAATAATTTGAGTGGAGAAGTGACCTTCCGTCCGCCTCCTAGTATATCCGTACCTTTTCAAATACGTGATTTAATTGCATTTATAAATGATTCATCCGGTAAAGAGATTCATTCAGTTCTGAGGTCAGGAGTTGTTCATTATGAATTAGTGAGGATTCATCCATTTGTCGACGGAAATGGTAGAGTAGCACGTGCTCTTTCTACTCTTATACTTTTTCAAGAAGGATATGATATAAGAAAATTCTTTTCTCTTGAAGAATACTTCGATCGTGATTCGAGTGCATACTATTCGGCACTGCAATCTGTTTCTAAGAATGATGGAGATCAGAGCGACTGGCTTACATATTTTACAGAGGGTCTGGCAATTGAGCTCACGAAAGTAAAAGAAAAGGTGGAGCGAATATCAATTGATGGAAAATTGCGCTCGAAGTTAGGTGGAAAACCGCTTTTATTATCAGATAGGCAATTGAAGATAATAGAATATATCCAAGAAACAGGGTATCTTCAAAATAGCGCGTTTAAACAGCTATTTCCATTCGTCTCAGAAGATACAGTATTAAATGAACTGAAAGTATTAATTAAAACAGGTATAATCAAAAAACATGGAGCGACAAA
>CAZNVI010000058.1:4400-6383 GCA_964576705.1 uncultured Gammaproteobacteria bacterium
TTATGCTTTTTAGTACCCTTGCTACTTATTTTGAAAAACTTGAGACAACTTCATCTAGGTTGGCTATGATCGATATTCTTTCTGAGCTTTTTAAGCATACTAAAACTGAAGAAATAGATAAGGTAATGTATATGCTACAGGGAAGAGTAGCGCCGTTTTTCGAACCAGTCGAAATAGGAATAGCTGATAAAACTGCGGCGTCTGCACTCGCTGAGGCATTCTCATCAGATAAAGAATCCGTATTAAAAGAATATAGCCGAAAGGGGGACTTGGGGATTGTGGCGCAGGAATTAAGTGATAAGCAAAAAGTGATAAGCAAAAAGTTAACAGTAGAAGAAGTATTCAATATTTTGACACAAATTGCGAAAACTTCAGGTGAGGGGACAGTTGAGAAGCGGATAAATTTATATAAGAATTTAGTTGAGAAAATGGATAGTGTGTCGGTAAAACACTTCGTGAGAATCGTTTTAGGGAAAACTAGATTAGGCATAGGAGACCCTACGATTTTAGACAGCTTGGCATTGGCCATTTTAGGCGATAGGACGAAGAGAAAGTTACTTGAAAAAGCATATAATGAGACATCTGATCTGGGACTTATCGGAAAGACTTTACTTGAGAAAGGATTAAAAGGGGTTGGGAAATTAACAGTAACAGTAGGAAGGCCGATCCGCTCAGAGTTATGTGAACGATTGCCAAATCCTGAGAAAGTATTTGAGAAAATGACCATGAAAGAGTCAGAGAGTCAGAGCGGCAAAGAGTCAAAATACGTTAGGGGTGTGCATGCGACTATGAAATATGACGGGTTTCGTGTTCAGATCCATAAGAATGACGAAAAGATCGAAATGTTTTCTAGAAATCTTGAAGATATGACACACATGTTTCCTGAACTTATTACAGGTACATTAAAACAAATTAAGGCAAAGACTGTGATTCTGGATACAGAAGCACTTGCTTATATGCCTGAGTCAGAAGAATTTCTGCCCTTTCAGGAAACTACGAAACGAAGAAGAAAGCATAACATAGAAGAAGTCGCGAAAACTTTACCGCTTAAGGCATTCGTCTTTGATATTTTATACATCGATGGTAAGTCACTTATCGATATGCCCTTGACGCAGCGAATGGAGGTTTTAAAAAAATCCCTTCGATATGATTCAGGACAAGTGGGATATGATACTCTAATACCTGCTACAGGAAGCATATTAAGAGAGCCCCAAGAGCTTCAGGTGATGCTTGATGATGCGATATCTAAAGGACTTGAGGGAGTAGTCGTTAAAAGGGTAGATTCAGTATATGAAGCAGGCGGACGAAACTTCAACTGGGTTAAATTAAAAAGACATTCGTCAGGAGAATTAAACGATACTATCGATTGCGTGATATTGGGCTATATCTATGGTAAAGGAAAAAGAACCGCGTTCGGTGCCGGAGCATTGCTCGTCGGAATCTACGACAAAGAAAAAGACGAATTCGTATCAGTATCCAGGATCGGAACTGGGTTAACTGACGAGGAATGGAGAAGTATAAAAGAGAAATCAAAAGGACTTGAATTAACCCATAAACCAGCAAGAGTTAATTCATTCATTACGCCCTCTGTTTGGGTAAAGCCTGAAATAGTTATAGAAGTACTAGCAGACGAGATCACGAGGAGCCCATTGCATACAGCAGGTATGCAAGAGTCAGAGAGTCAGAGCGACAGAGAGTCAAAGAAGTCTAAGGTAGGTTATGCGTTGAGGTTCCCGAGGTTAGTCAGTTTTAGGGATAAAGATAAAAAGGCAGAAGATGCAACGACAGTAAATGAATTAGTTAAGATGTTTGAGCAACAAGGGAAGAAATAGAATTTGGTAAAAGGTATAATTACCAATGGCAAATAGTAACGAATAAAGGATATGCAATATGTGGCGGATTTACATCTACACTCCAAATACTCTCGCGCTGTGAGTCCGATGATGACGCTTCCGGTGATGGCGGAATATGCCAGCAAGAAAG
>CAZNVI010000059.1:0-6354 GCA_964576705.1 uncultured Gammaproteobacteria bacterium
ATAATTTGCCCACCTAAAATTAGTTCACCTTTTACAAATTGTCTCCTCAAGGTATCAGTATCAAGGTCGGGTTTGGCCAGCGGGGATCCATCGGGGATGTGTTTTATTTTTGGAGTCTGTTCCATAGTTAATTCATGATACTCAACTTCTTATTTTATGTCAAGTTTTGGACCCGCTTTAGCATTTGACGAAAGGAATTGCTAGAGAGTAGAATGAAATAAATTATGAATAAAGTCAATTCTTGCCGTCATTGCGGTTCCCAGTTGGTCGTGAAACAAACACACCGCACGCCTTTACAGCTTAAGAAGCAGTATTATTACACAGCATATTACAAATGCCCTCGTTGTGGCCGTATATACCATTCGGATGAGTTTAAGATTATTAATGAAAATTATGATTTGTTTACAGGAAGCAATGACCTAAATATGGATCCATATGATGTAGAGGTCTGGACTGATGGAGCGTGCGTAAATAACGGAAAAGATTCAGCTAAAGCAGCTTGGGCATACGTGTCAGGTGATTACGAAAAAGCAGGTTTGGTAACAGGAAAGCAAACTAATAATAGAGCAGAAGCTGAAGCTATACTTGAAGCTTTGAAGTGGGCGGGAGATAAGGGCTATAAAAGAGTCAAAATATGTGCAGATACTCTTATTACAATCCAAAGCTTGAAAAAACCTCTTGATAAAATAAAGGCAAATACGGATATTTTCGAAAAAATTTTTAATGTTATAAATAAACATAATCTTACAGTTGCGTATGAAAAAGTTCTAGGTCACAGCGGGATTTCGGAAAATGAAAGGGCGGATAAACTGGCAAATACACTTGCTGCAAAGCATTCCTCGAGCTAAGGTTCGATTCGGTATTTTTACCGATTGACAGGGGTAGGGCAGTGTGGTATAAATGAATGTAATCTAACATGCTTAGAGATGCAGGGGGTATCCTCTGTATCTTTTTCTGCGTTGATTAGGTATCTGCTCAAATATCTATTCTACCGATGCTAAAGCAATCTCTTTCTAAAACTAATGGAATAAATACACGCTATGTATGGGGGCGGGAGTACAAAGGTCTTCCGGAACTTGATCTTCTATCAGTCCAAAAAAATTCATATCAACATTTTCAAAAAAATCTTATCGGCGAAACACTTTCTGAAATTTCACCAATCGATGATTTTACAGGTAAGAACTGGACTTTGACACTTGGTGAATATCGAATCGGTAAGCCCACCAAGGATCCATCCACAGCGCTAAATAAAGGACTTACATATGATTCACCGCTTTATGTTAAAGCATCCCTTTTGAATAAGAAAACTAACGCTGTCCAATCAGCTGAAGTGTTTTTAGGCGATATCCCCCAAATGACAACACGTGGGACTTTTATTATTAACGGTATTGAAAGAGCGGTTGTAAATCAACTAGTCCGCTCTTCAGGAATCTTCTTCACAGCCTCTCAAGACCCCGGAACAGGAAAAACCCTATACACAGCAGAAATAAGACCGACACACGGGTCATGGCTTGAGTTTTCGACAACTCGTTATAATACGATTACGGTAAAAATTGACAGGAGAAGAAAATTTTTGGTATCCACATTCCTGCGAGCCATCGGCATCTCATCAAATGAAGAAATCAAAGAACTTTTTAAAGAAGTTTCAGAAAAAGATGGCGATACTTTGGTAGAAAATACCTTAACGAAAGATGAGACAAATACAGAAGCAGAGGCAGTAATTGAAATATTTAAAAAGATGCATCCAGGTGAACCTGTGGTTTATGATAAAGTGCGAGAGAATTTTATAAATCTTTTTTTCAATAGTAGACGATATGATCTTGGAAACGTAGGACGGTATAAGATTAGTAAAAGACTTGCCAAAGTCCCGGGTTATAAGGCTTCAGCTGAGAGAATTCTGACGAGAGAAGATATAATAGGTGCTATTTCGTACATAATTTTATTAAGCCAAGGAAAAGGACTTACTGATGATATTGACAGCTTGGCAAATCGAAGAATAAGAAGTGTCGGAGAGTTAGTGGCAGCAAACGCTTTCAGAGTCGGGGTAATGCGCATGGAGCGGTCAGTAAAAGAGCGCATGAGTCTTTTGCAGGCAGATACTCCTGTAAGCGTTGCTAATCTTATAAACGCAAGGCCCATAATGGCTGCTATAAATGAATTTTTTAGAACTTCACAGTTATCCACCATTCTTGACCAAACTAACCCGTTATCTGAAATTGATAATCTAAATCGTGTTACAGTCATGGGATCTGGTGGAATTTCCCGAGAGCGCGCAGCGTTCTCTATTCGTGATATTAATAACTCCCAGTATGGAAGAATGTGTCCGATTAGAAGCCCCGAAGGACCAAACATCGGACTAGTTACATATTTTGCCTTGTATTCCCGAATAAACGAGTACGGGTTTATAGAAACTCCTTACAGAAAAATAGTCCATGAAAAGAGCGGTAAAAAGACAGTAACTAAAGTAACAGATGAGATAGTATATATGGCTGCTGATGATGAGCGCGAATTCTATATCACTCATGACGGCATTGAGATTTCGGAAGATGGGGAAATACTTACCGACAGAGTACCCGCAAGATATAATGGAGAATTTCTTGAGATAGAAAAGGAAAATGTAGCATTTATAGATATTTCTCCCCGTCAAGTTGTAGGTACCAGTGCATCACTTATTCCTTTTGTAGCCCATGATGAGGCTCATCGGGCGCTTTTAGGAACACACATGCAGTGTCAAGCAGTGCCTTTGGTAAAACCTACAGCGCCGATTGTAGGAACAGGTATGGAAACCGCTGTTACTGAAGTCATGGGACGAGTGGTTAAATCGCCATTTGATGGTAGAGTAGCTCAGGTTGATGCAACCAAGGTAGTACTTGAAGGTCAAAATGGGGAAAAAGCAAATTATATAATTGATACGTTTAAAAGGACATCAAATGCAACTTCGTATACTCAGCGGGCTGTGGTATCAGCTGGAGACAGAGTAAAAAAAGGACAAGTGTTAATTGATGGTCCGGCTTCAGAGAGTGGTGAATTGGCTCTTGGCCAAAATTTACTTATCGCCTTTACTTCTTTATATGGTCTCGGATATGAAGACGCTATCATCATTTCAGAAAAATTGGTACGCGAGGACACGCTTTCATCTATACATATCGAGAAACATGAAGCTGCAGTTGTTGAAACTAAACTTGGGCCTGAAGAAACAACTTGTGATATACCAAATGTGGCCGAAGACGATCTTCGTAACTTAGATCCGGAAGGTATTATAGTTGTCGGATCTGAAGTAGGACCTGGTGATATCTTAGTCGGGAAAATCGCTCCTAAAGGTGAGACTGAATTAACTGCCGAAGAAAGATTACTACGCGCAATTTTCGGCGAGCAGGCCAGAGAAGTGCGAGATACCAGTCTTCGTGTTCCGCATGGAGAGAGAGGTACCGTGATTAGCGTTCAAATATTAGACAGAAAACAGGGAGATGAATTAGAGCCTGGTACTTTGCGAAAAATTATAATTGAAGTAGCTCAATACAGACACGTGGTGGTCGGAGATAAGTTGGCAGGTAGACATGGAAATAAAGGCATCATTTCAAAAATTCTACCAGTTGAAGATATGCCGCATTTAGCAGATGGTACGCCGGTTGACATAATTATTTCACCTATATCGGTTCTCGCCAGGATGAATTTAGGTCAGTTGCTTGAGGCCCATCTTGGTTTGGCAGCTCAGAAAATGGGAATGAAAATAGGGATTCCTGCATTTGAACGTATTGCTGAATCAAAAGTCTCAGATTTACTTGCAGCAGCCGGAATACCGGCAGACGGAAAACTTGATTTATATGACGGAAGGACTGGGGAAAAATATGAAAATCGCGCAGTGGTCGGTATTGAGTACATGATGAAACTTATACACATGGTTGAGGATAAGACTCATGCCAGGTCCACCGGTCCATACTCATTAGTTACCCAGCAGCCCCTTGGCGGTAAAGCTCAAATGGGAGGCCAGAGATTAGGAGAAATGGAAGTTTGGGCCTTAGAGGCACATCGTGCAAGACATATACTTCAAGAAATGTTGACAATTAAAGCAGATGATGTTGTGGGTCGCGCAAAAGCTTTTGAAGCAATTGTTAAAGGTTCTGATATACCAACACCTAAGGTACCTGAGTCATTTAAAGTGCTTATTAAAGAACTTCAATCGCTTTCGTTAAATGTTGTCGCAGTAGGCGCTCAGGTATATAATAACGAAGCCGAAACTACTCAGGATGCAGACTCAGAAAAAGTGAAAGAGGAAGTAGAGCAGCTTAAAGAATCTTTAGATGTAGAGTCAGTAGTAGAACATGTCGAAAAAGCTAGTGAGGCCGGGTTGGAAATTGCTCAAGCCGGTGATGGAGCTGAAGCTAGTTAATAATTATTAATATGATAGACCAAGATAAAAAACAAATGAAAGATCCTACAATACTTGATTTTAAATCATTAAAACTTCTCGTGGCGAATAAAGATGATATTTTGGGGTGGTCATATGGGGAAGTAACAAAACCTGAAACCATAAACTACAGAACTTTAAGACCTGAGAAGGATGGATTGTTTGACGAGCGCATTTTTGGTCCTACGAAAGATTGGGAGTGTTATTGCGGAAAATATAAAAGAATTCGTTACAGAGGAATAATTTGTGACAAATGCGGTGTCGAAGTAACTTTGTCCAGAGTAAGACGTGAGCGGATAGGCCAGATCAACCTGGCAAGTCCTATTTCACATGTCTGGTTTTTCAAAGGCTCATCAAGTCCACTTTCTCTTCTGTTGGACATACCTCAGAAAAATCTAGAATCAGTAATTTATTTTGCGTCTTATCTTGTGGTAACAGTTGATGAAGATAAGAAAAAAGAAGCGATAGCGCAATTTAGCAAAAGCACAGAAGAAAGAAAAAATGACCTTAAGAAAAGAATGGAAGATGAGCAGGGAAAGTTGGAGTCAGAGATAGTCGATAAAAAGTCAGGTACTAAATCCAGTAATCTTGGGAAAGAACAAAAACAACTTATATCTCAAGAGATTGAATTATCTAGAAGGCAGCATGTAGCAAGGCTTAGTGAGAATTTTGAAGCAGAAGTGAAAAAACTTGACGAAATTTCAGAGACTCTATTGAAATTACTCCGTAACCTTAAAGAAGGAAGTGTTTTATCAGAAGATGAATACTATAAATTACTTGAGTATGAAATATCAATTTTCTTTACCGCAAAAACAGGTTCTGAGGCACTTCTTGAATTAATCGGGCATTTGGATATATCAGAGCTCATTTCAGAACTTCGACGCGAATCTGAAAAAGCATCAGGAGCTAAATATCTAAAGCTTGTAAAACGGCTTAGACTTCTTGAATCTATAAGGAAAGCAGATGTAAAGCCTCAGTCTATGATTCTTGAAGTTTTACCGGTAATTCCTCCGGATTTAAGACCGATGGTTCAGCTTACAGGGGGGCGCTTCGCAACTTCTGATCTTAATGATCTTTATAGAAGAGTTATAAACAGGAATAACCGCTTGAAGCATCTTATGGCACTTGGTGCTCCCGAGATAATCTTAAGAAATGAAAAAAGAATGCTTCAAGAAGCAGTTGACTCTCTAATAGATGCGTCTCAAAGAGGTACGTCAATGCCACAAGCACCTTTAAAATCCCTTTCGGATATGTTGAGAGGTAAGCAGGGAAGATTCAGGCAGAATTTATTGGGAAAAAGAGTTGATTATTCCGGACGGTCAGTCATCGTAGTCGGTCCCGACCTTAAATTATCAGAATGCGGATTACCTAAGGAAATGGCTTTAGAGATGTTCAAGCCTTTTGTATTAAGAGAGGTTATAACACGGGGTCTCGCAACAAATATTAAGTCAGCAAAGCGTTATATTGAGAAACGTCCGCCAGAAGTGTTTGACATACTTGAAGAAATAACCAAAAACCATCCTGTGCTCTTAAACCGTGCTCCTACTCTTCATAAGTTAGGAATTCAGTCATTTTATCCTGTTTTAATTGAAGGATCCGCTATTCAACTTCATCCATGCGTTTGTGCAGGATATAATGCTGATTTTGATGGTGATCAGATGGCTGTGCATATTCCATTGTCACAAAAAGCCCAGGAAGAAGCTGTAAAACTCATGATGCCTATGCATAATCTCCTTAAGCCCGCAGATGGAAGTCCGATTACTCTTCCAAATAAAGAAATGGCATTAGGATCTTTCTACTTAACTTCAATGGACAACTCACTTAAAAAAGACGCAGATAAAATGCTCGTTTTTGAAGATGCCACATCTGCGATTATGGCCCGTGATCTAGATAAGGTGAAACTAAGAGAGCCTATCCGAGTAAGAGTAAAATCGGGCTCAAACGGA
>CAZNVI010000060.1:0-6167 GCA_964576705.1 uncultured Gammaproteobacteria bacterium
CATTTTCTTTGTAAGTATAAGTCGCATAGACATCGTTATAAATTAGAATTTCAAAATCAATTGAGAGTTTTTCTTTAGGAATATATCTGAATTCAGAATAGGATTTGATCATTTCAGTTACCTGAGTGTAGTCAGGAAATGATGCTTTATTAGTCAAATCCCGGATAGAGATTTTCCGCTCTACTATTTTTCTTCTTATCATTTCTGAAAACTCTTCGGGCAGAAAGTCATTCAAATGTTCTACTTCATACACTCGAAGGAGTCTGTCGGCGTTAGTTATATTGAATGATATTTGTTTTAAGCCTTCTATGCCTTCATAATAAATGACTTTCGATGATTGATTCGTCGTGGCAGTCATAGCGTGCATCCTCTCAAGCATCACTTTATGAGAGGCTTTTAATCGATTTAGCTCAGATTCTTTATCGGTAAGGATTTGGCTGAATTTTACAGGATCAGTGGCTCCATAATGTAAACCGCGTTCATTTATCTGGGCCTTCACAAGATGTTTGGATTGCAGTTTTTCGAGCAATCTATATATCTTGGTTCTTCCTATCTTTAGTGAGCGGCTGATTGTGAGAACTGGTGTATATCCATGCTCGAGAAGATACAGATAAACTCTGCCCTCATCCTCGGACAGTCTGTATAGTTTAACCAGGTTTAATATGTCTGTTTGATCGGACATCAGCTTGATTTTAGCAGAGCGTAGGATATAATCCAAGATATGAAAGGCGCATCCTTAATAACTATCTCAGCAGTGTTTTTCGCGACCTATGGGATCTGGTCGAAGCTTATGATAGGAACATTTGGGGAGTT
Organism: uncultured Gammaproteobacteria bacterium; assembly: GCA_964576705.1. Taxonomy (GTDB): domain Bacteria; phylum Patescibacteriota; class Microgenomatia; order Levybacterales; family UBA12049; genus CAYMDS01. The sequence goes on from CAZNVI010000060.1 coordinate 814, forward strand.
CAATCAGGCAGTAATTAAAGCGATTATTTTACTAAGCTTTATAGTGCCTTATGCTGTTATTAAAAAGTCATTTAAGAAGATAAAAAAACAGGATTTTAAATGGTTCTTGATAATTGCAGCTGTAGGAGGCTTAAACCAGGCGCCTTACTACTTCGGCTTTGAGCATTTGACTGTGGGAACCGCAGCTCTACTTTTTTATACCGGTCTGACTCTGGGAGCATACATCCTGGGAGCGGTATTTTTTAAAGAAGAAATAAATTTACAAAAAAAGGCTGCCTTCATGATTGCTTTTATGGGACTCTGTGTTATTTATAAATTCCAACTTCAATCGGGGCAGCTATTGGCTGCCGGATTTGCATTTATAGCGGGAATTATGGGATCAGTGGCAGTAGTTTTTTCCAAGAAACTGTCAGGGGAATACTCAGAAATTCAAATTGTAACTGGTTATCTGGTAGCTATGATTATTTTTAATCCTATACTTAGCTTATTATACGGGGAACCTATACCTTCAATGGTTAATGTTATCCCTTGGCTTGCTCAATTAGGATATGCTGGAAGTTTCTTAATAGCAAATTTAGCTGTAGTTTCAGGGTTTAAGTATTTGGATCCTAGTGTAGGAGCTCTGATAGGCCTTCTTGAGGTGGTTTTCGCTGCGATTCTCGGAATTATCATATTCAAAGAATCTATTACAATGCAATTTATTTTGGGGAGTGGTTTGATATTAATCGCTATAGCGCTTCATGATTTAGTAGAATTGGCAAAGCATGCAGGACGGAATAAATTATAAATTAAATATAAAATCTCAAATATACAAATAAAAAATTCAAAATAGTTTTTGAGATCTCATTTTTAATCTCTTATTTCCACATACTTGAATAAGATCACAGACAAGGAGCAAATTAGATGGGTAAATAAAAAGTCGTTAGGCCGAAGAGGGGGTGGAGGTATTCGAATGTGCAAATGGATTGAATATTACGTTTATATGCGAGTACGGCCATTAAGGCATTGCTGTAAGTAAGATCTAGCGTCTGGTAGGCATTCAGGGCCTTTAGAGCCCCTTTGGCATCAGCTTCGTCAGGGTGAATTATGTTCATAGCGGTAATACTCATGGTTCTTGTAAAGTCGCGAGCTAGCGAAGGGCTAATCGTTGTATAAATTACTCTATATACTTCAAGGATTGTTGGATAGTCGGTATAAAGCGCATAGTTCTCCTGCCCAAAATAACGAAAAAAGGCAGATGCCTGCTCATGCATGGGATGTGCGCGGTCTATGAAAGCGAGAAAACTGCTTGGTGCAAGAAAAACCTTTTTTGATAACATAGATAATAGAATCAAGATTCATGAAGCAAGAATCAAGATTTGACAACGAAATAAGTTTTTGATTTTGTTATTAATCCTTGAAGTAATTTGTGAACAAGCTGGACCTGAGCCAGTATCATCTCGAACTCTTCTTTCGTTATGAAATTAACGTCTCTTGCTATGTATAATTGGTTTTTTAGCTCTGTCAGTGAGCCATGAGCTTGGTAGTAGAAATGGACCTTTTCTTTATATGACTTTCTTCCAAAACCTTCCGCGATATTTGAAGTGATGGATATCGCGCACCTTTTTAGTTGATCTACTAATGAATATAGCTCTTCTTTCGGGAATTGTTTAGTGATTTTATAAATAATCAGGACTAAGTTGTGTCCTTCTTGCCAAACCTTTAAATCAGTAAATTCTTTTATTTTAATTGTGTTTGTGTCCATATTCTTAATTCGTGATTCCTGCTTCGTGCTTCGTTATTTCTCTGACAGAGTCAGAGAGGCTCCGCGGCCTTTCAGTCTTAAAAACGGATCATCTGATGAGAAGGAAATTGTGGGTTTTAGACGGGTTCGGACTAAAGCATTTTCTTCATTTCGAACAACTGGAGTATATTCTCTGTTAAACTCCAAAAGGTCACTTTCTTTAATACGGACATTTCCTCCTGCTTTGACTGCTTTTAATTTCTTTTCCCTAATATAACGCCTCACCGATAGGGGATGCACTTTTAATATAAAAGCAGCTTGTTTAACATTTAGTAAATTTTCCATAGAAAGATATAGGGTTTTAGAAATAGATTCTTAAGTCATATGATTTACTTTGATGCATTATTCTAATAGTCTCTTTTCACGACGGTATATACAATTTTATACAATAATATACAAGATTATGCAAGACTGTGAAAAATTTGACTGTATTGTGAAAAGATGTTGTAATATTTTCACATAAGTAAGATCCAGTCGCGAGAGCTTTTGACATAAAAGCAGCAAAGGCTCTCGCGATACAAAACCTTATGAAAATACAACTGCCTACATTAATTACTCGTTCACCTGAAAAATCTTCCACTGACATTATTTCTGCTTGTGCCTGGTGTCCCGCGCATACATATAGAAAGCTAAGAAAAAACCAACAATACACTCACGGTATATGTGTAAGGCATAAAGAAGAGCTTATCATCCAAATCAGACAACGTCATATTATTGTTTAGATACAAATATGAAAATAATAAACCGTATAACTAAAAATTTCAGATACGTGCTTCTTATCCTGGTCAGTCCTATCTCATAAGACTGAGAGAGTCAGGGTAAATAAGCTTTTAGAGCTATTTAGATTAAAAGCTACCTCTTATTAACTTTAAGGATAAACTAAATATCGTTTCTTCTCAACGATATCAAAGTAGATAATAATGTAAATAATAAGATCAGTTTTGATAAGACTGATCTGGTGTATGTGTTTGCCTTAAAGGGAGGTGGGGTTATATCATGTTTGGTAGGTATTCTTTTCCTCATAAAGACGATCCACAGCCTATCGCAGCGTTTTAGTATCTAGTGCAGTATTTTTATATAGTAAATAAATCCAGTTTAATGGAGTAAAATATTAAGATGTCGTATAGGAAAAGAGTCATAGAGTCAGAGCGACAAAGGGTCATAGAAAATATCTACTGCTCAGATACTTTGACTCTTTGCAGCTTTGACTCTCCTTGGAACATTTCTCCTAATTTATGTATATATCAAACTAATCATTAATATAACATAACACTAATTAATATATCATTAATTTTTTAAATCAAACAGGTTTTCAGCACCTGAATAGTAGAAATAATAAGAATTATATTTATTTTTTCGGAGTAGGTGAGGGATTTACAGTTCCGGTTGGTGATGCAGCCGGTGTTATAGATGGGCCGTCGATAGGCGCTTGGGGATTACGTGTAGGAAGTACTGCTGGCGGTTGGTTCACTGATAAGCCATCTTCTTCCTCAGTCGGGGTAGGCTGGGGGGATGCTTGGGTAGTAGGTTCTGTCGCAGCTCCTGCTACCGATTGATCGCTGATTTTCTTCTTCAGTGCCTCTATTTCTGAAGTCATTTTATCTAATTCTGCTTTTTCTTTAACCACCATAGTTTTAACTGCTTCATAGACAGTTAGAGCCTGTGTGAGATTTCCTTTAGCTTCAAGCGCGTGCCCTGCATTATAGTAAGCATTGGTATAGTCAGGCTTCAATCTTATAGCGATCTGGAATTGCCTTATGGCCTCATCCCAAAGTCCTAGTTGATAATAGATGCCTCCAAGATTAACGTACTGCTGTGGGTTTGAAGGATCTAATGTTATAGCTTGCTGATTGGTAAGAACTGCAAATTGGTCTGCGTTTTGTCCAAAGCCGATTAATGATCTGTATACGCCTGAGAGATTGTTCCAGTTAGCAGCAGATAAAGGCGAAATAGTGCTTGCTGAACGTCCTGTATTTATGGATTGTTGGATTAGGGTTAAGACGTTTTGCTGCACTGCCGCACTAGGAGATGATCCTTGAGGTGTTTGCTGTGCTAAGGAATTCGCTAAAGAGAGGTTAGTTTGGGAAAAAACCCTATGATATACATCGCGATACGGAAAGGCTTTTATAGCGTCTGCTTGAAGTCTGTAGGTTTCAGACCCGTTATTTTTAGATGCTGCGATGAGTGATTTTTGGAAGGTTATATCCGAAATAGCAAACTTCGCGACATAATAATCAACGACACCTACAGCCGACAGAAGCAGGAGAATCATAAAAGCTGATATTATAGCGCTTTGTTTTCCTCTGGAATTGCCAGCATGTACATTTTCTGCGTTTACTCTCTCTCTGAATGCGATTAGGTGAAGGTCGATTTCTTCAAAACCAGGAGCTTCGGAAAACACTCTAACTATAGCGAATATTCCAAGGATAGCGAAAAAGAGGGTAACTATTAAAGGTGAAAATGGAATAATGAAGGCTGCGACTATGCCCATAATGAGAGGTAAGAACAATACCCGCTCTCTTACGATTCTAAGGACTATATATAAGAAGCTTATAACACCTAAGATACCGGTGGTAGCGAGAAGTTCTAAGACAAAGCTTGATGATCGCAGGAAAGAAACTGCCCAAAGTGTGGTATCTGCATTATAGGAAGGCTGTTTAAATCTCGTAAAATCAGTAATAAATGTGCCATAGCCGCTTCCCAGTAAGAAGCTTTTGATAAGCCGTCCTGCGTCTTGAGATATTGCAGCAAAAGCTATTTGAAAACCAGAGCCGAAAGGCAGTAAGTAAGGAGCTTGAGAAGTCAAAAGATAAAATAGAGTTACGATAAATCCTGCTGTGATGATCAGAAATGAAATGGTGAAGATAAAATCAGTTCCTGAACTATTTTTCTCTGATTCAAGAGTCTGTTTATCGTTTAATCCAGAGAGAAAACGCATAGCGAAATATCCTGCGAGTGGTGCAACCATAACGAAATAAAGCGCCTGGTCAAGTAGGCTTCCTATAGGAGTAAAACTCGGTGTTCTGGTATAAGCGAACGGAAGCGGATAAATTTTAAAGAATGCCAATATAGAAATAAACGCTGCGATAGTAGTGCCCAGTAGTAAAGAGCTCAAGATAAAAAGTAGTGCCTTTTCTGAGCGTACCGAATTGATGATTATATAAAAAAGAAGAGCTGCATACATGAATGGAATCGCTGCTATTAAAGAATCAAATTTATTTACTGAAAAGTATGCAGAAAATATAACTACCAGGGTGAAGATCACGACAGGTATGTCGAAAGGAGTTGTGCGGATTCTTATTTTTCCCTCTGCCACCATGCGTAATGACAAAGATATCATAGAGATTGTGATAATTACGGCAAGGAGTAAATGTTTAGGTAGCAAGAAAGCTTCAGTCATTTGAATAGAAAAAAGAAGAGGAAGTGTGAATAAAAATACTCCTATAAGTATTAACGGGATTTGGGAGAACAAGTTAGATAACTCTTTTCGAGTATTGGACATAAGTAAGATTATATTTACTGTATCAATTGTTGATGTATGGTGTCAAGTATAAAGTTCGTAACCGCTCAC
>CAZNVI010000061.1:0-5976 GCA_964576705.1 uncultured Gammaproteobacteria bacterium
CAAATATAGACAAGTTTACGGGAATTTGATAAACTTATAGGATTAGAATGACCAAGCAATACGACATAAAAGACGTTTCACTCGCGAAAGAAGGAAAAATGAAAATTGAATGGGCCAGTCAGCAGATGCCTGTGCTGCGCATCATTCGCGAGCGATTTAAGATTGATAAACCCCTTAAAGGAATACGCCTGGGAGCATGTCTACATATCACTTCAGAAACAGCTAATCTATTAATCACACTCAAAGAAGGAGGCGCCAATGTAATAGCCTGTGCTTCAAATCCGTTATCTACTCAGGATATGGTTGCAGCGTCTTTAGTAAAAGATTTCTCAATACCGGTCTTTGCAATTAAGGGTGAAGATAATAATATTTACTATAAACATTTAAATCTCGTTTTGGACACTATGCCGCATATAACCATGGATGACGGAGCGGATCTCGTCTCACTTCTTCATACGAAAAGAAAGAATCAAATTAAGGATGTACTCGGATCATCTGAAGAGACCACTACAGGAGTTATCCGTCTTAAAGCAATGGAGAAAGATGATGCTTTAAAAATACCAGTCGTCGCTGTAAATGATTCCGATACGAAACATATGTTTGATAACCGATATGGAACAGGTCAATCTACAATGGACGGGGTTATAAGAGCCACAAATCTATTAATCGCAGGAAAAATCGTAGTAGTAGCAGGTTATGGCTGGTGTTCAAGAGGAATTGCCTCAAGGGCAAAGGGACTGGGAGCAAAAGTAATAATTACAGAGATAAATCCTATACGCGCGCTTGAAGCAAGTATGGATGGATTTGACGTAATGAGGATGAATGATGCTGTAAAACTTGGAGATATTTTTATATCAGCTACTGGCGATAAGCATGTGATTACACTTACTCACATGCAATCGATGAAAAACGGAGCGTTAGTTGCAAACTCAGGGCATTTCGATATCGAAATAGATATAGCTGGTCTTGAGAAAGCTAAAAAAGGGAAAAGAAGAATCCGAAATCAGCTTGATGAATATCTTTTGAAAAACGGGAAAAAGCTCTATGTAGCAGGCGAAGGAAGACTTGTAAATCTGGCTGCTGCTGAAGGTCATCCTGCCGAAGTTATGGATATGAGCTTTGCTAATCAAGCATTAGCCGCGGAATGGATAGTCCAAAACAGAGGTAAATTGGAGAATAAAGTCTATACGCTTCCAAAAAAACTGGATACACAGGTAGCCTCTCTAAAGCTTGAAGCCATGGGAATTCAAATTGATAAATTAACAACAGAGCAAAAAAAATACCTTACTTCGTGGAAAGAGGGAACTTAAAATATCAACATTCTCCAAGTGGGATATTTATGACCACTGTTGTAAATCCTAACGCTTTAAGCAACGCTGTTAATTGAGTTCTGCCGTTTTTAGAAGCTTCATCCAATACGCCACCACTGCAAGCAGCTTCCAAGATAGATTCTTCAGCTGCGAGTCTTGCTTCAGACTCAAGATCCTTATCTCCCTTAGTCAACAAGCCTTGTCTTCTATCATAAACTCTGGTTTTATCATTATCCAGTTTTGACAAAAGTATAAGTGGTTTTGGAAGAGTAATAGTTACGTTTTTACTTTCTACGACGATATCGTCTTTGCTTAAGGTAGATAAATCAAATCCAGCTATTACTTCCCCATGTGCTATAAGTAGCAATCGGTCACCAAAGAAAAACTCTTTAAGATCAGAACTGGAAGTCCCAGCATCTATTACTTTTTCTATCGTAAAAGACGCTGTTTCAAATCTATCCAGAGATTGTAGCTTCAATACAATAGCAGTACTATCAGTATTAATATTGTATTTTTCTTGAGTTGGATTTTGCCTGAAAGCATAAATATAAAAACCCGCAACAAACATCAATAGTAATATAAGTACTAAAAATATAAACCTCATACTTTTCATAATAATTTGTATTTCTGATTTTACATTATGAACTAGCGAAAATAAAGTAATCGGTTAATGTTGTTCTTTAAATACATCTTTTTGTACTTTCTGTCTAGAAAGTACAAAAAGATTCACTTATGTCCCTTTGGCCATGTGCCCATTACTTGCCTTAAAATCGCGAATTCTCCGATATGATATGAATTATGGTCAATTACTAGAAGTATTTCCCGGATTATAGTCTGTCCTGTACCACCTTTTACCTTCGCTGATAAATCTACCTTAGAATCTTTTACCATCTTTATCAGTCTCTCCAAATCTTTTTTATATCCTTTTATAGTTTCATTCCACATTTTCTTATCTGCTTTAGTAACTTTCTTCGGCCAATATTCATCTGGCCATTTAGGCTCTTTATATTTAGACTCCAGCATAAAATCCACTATGTCTTTTTGGGTATATCTAATGTGCTCAAGAAGCATCCAAGGGGTGTAATCTACATTCAAAGGAAATTCATTAACTCTCGTGATCGGAAAGTCCGCCACGGCATCAACGAAAGTCATATGCGCTTGTGCAGTAGCTAAGAATGAAGCCAATTGTTCTCGAATAATATTATTCATATATTTAAAACTAGAAGATGCTCAATCTATAACTTCCTAAAATATCCATGCGCTTCCCCACCCGCAAGAAGCACATTTACTTTCTCCTTTTTATTTCTAAAAAACTCATCACATGCTTTCTTAACACCAGGCAATATATTATTTACATCATGTATTTTTGGATCACAATAATCATCTATGACTACAACCGCTCCAAAAGACAATCTCGGGTAAACATATTTTAAACTTTCAAAAATAGATGAGTAAAAATCTCCATCAAGATGAGCGAAGCTAATCTTCTTAGGTAATCCTTTCGGCAAAGTATCCGAGAACCATCCTTCGTGAATGACCGGCAGTTTAGTTTTATGTTTTTTGAAATTTTGTATCAGGTTCTCTTTTTGAGTTCTACAACTACCAGAATAGAAAACGGTATTACCATCCTTTTTTGATTTATCCGGTAACCCCTCAAAAGAATCATATACATGAATTCTTTTTTTGGAACTTAATTGGTCTAAGGTTTTCTGCATCAAAACTGACGTAGTTCCGTCATAACAGCCGAGCTCGACTATGTCTCCCGGAATATCTAGCAGTATGACCTGCGTTAATAGATGATAAATATTGACTGCCTGCTCTATATTCGACCAATCTCCGTCTAGCATGTTTTCTTTCGAATCAAATTTACTGGAGTATTTAATTTTAAAAATCCTATTTAAGTTATCGTTTTTAAATTTTAGCTTTAGAAATCTCTGATTAGAATTAAAGGTTTTAATTATAGAGGAAAGAATTTTTCTCTTATAATCTATTTTATTTTCTTTTTTCTGGAGAGTTAAAATGAATGTATTATCAATACTATTATTCCTCATTCTTAAGTGATAAGTTTAACAGCCTAAGCTAAAAAGTGCAATTCTAAAGTAAGCCCCGACGGACTGAAAATCAGTTTAGATTTTCTCTACAATTTCACCTGAGGATGGAATCTATTGACAGATTTATTCTGACAAATATAAATATGGTAGAGTAAATATATGCCTACGTATTTCGGCGCATTCATCTTCGGCTTACCTGTCTGGTTAGTTTTATTTATTCATAGAAAAGACTTGAGACATAAAATGATTTATATGAGCATACTCGTGATGTCGATTGCTTTAGCCGATATCTTCCTTATCCCGACTTATTGGAAACCTGTAACATTGGGCAATCTCTTTGGTCTATCGATCGATATTTTCACTTTACTTTTTGGTTTTTTAACTGGCGGTATATCAGCGGTTCTATATGAAGAGATTATAAAACAAACCGGCATTCGTAGTAATAATAAACATCATCCATTAAAATTCTTAATCTGCCTAGGCCCTTTGGTGCTGATAGGACTGGAAGCCTTTACCGCATTGAATTTCATGTATAGCGTATTAATATCAACTGCGATTATGATTCTTATCATCCTTTTTATACGCCCTGACTTACTATTCGATGTGATATTAAGTGGAATTTTCTTTGCTACTATTTATACACTTCTTCTATCATTATATATTTATATTTTCCCAGAAGTACTTAATACATGGAACTTTGCAGACTTTCCGCAAAAAATAATATTTAATGTTCCTCATTACGAAATAATTTGGGCATTTACTACAGGTGCTTTCCTAGGCCCCTTTTATGAGTTCAGTCATGACTTAGTATTGAAACCATATCCACCTCAAAAAAGGAAATAAATTTAAAAAATATTTATCGAAAAATTAGCTAAAAAATTTGTCGAAAATGGTCTTCTCCTCATATTAAATAAACAGTGCGTTCATGAAAATGAAAAACTATTTTTTAGGATGTAATGTTATTGTTAGAAATGCAAATGTAACAATTGATCCGGCGATGAACCCCACGAAAGCAACACCTGTAAAAACCCATATTCGTTTTATGACCTCTTGTTTGGTAAAAAATGATATCGGCTCTCGAACATGAATTTCCAATCCGGCGCTTTCGTTTTCTATATCATCTCCCCAAATAAATTCAATATCATAAAATCCTTCTTTACTAAACTTATAAGCTAATCCCACTATGCCATTCGCATCAGCTTGCGATTTTTCCTGATAAATTATCTCGCTTTCTGTTTCGCTTTCTTTCTCAATGTATGTTTTAGTCTTAAATTTTTTAATAATCAGTTTTCCATTTATATTTGTTGCTGGTGTCCCATCCTCCATCTTTAGTTCGAAATTTACCTGCACATCTTCCCCGACAAAAGGAGATAAAGGGTCTTGAGAAATACTGACCTTATAGTCATTTATTATTTGTTGATTTTCTTGATGTGCGAAAATCAGTAAAGGTGAAATATAAACTGAATAAAAAAAACAAAGCGAAAAGAATACGCCAAATAAGACCTTACTTAAAACCATATTATACTTAGTGTAGCAAAAACATTTTTAGAAGTATAATACTTCAGAGATTCCACCTGGAATGCTGGAATTTTATATACAGTTTACTCTTTAAGCACCTTTGCTGTATTGATAATGAATTCTGAAACTGTTCTTAACATTTGCTCTCTGTGCTCGGACTGACTATATACATGATCTGACTCTTTTACAACTACAAGTTTACAGTTTGGAATTAATTTAGAAATTTTTATACTCTGCTCTACTGGTACAGCTTCGTCTTTATCCCCATGTATTATAAGTGTCAAAACTTTAATATTTGGAGCCGCTTTATATCCATCATTTTTTATAGCATCTTCATAAAATGAATAATTAAGTATCAAATTCTTTTCTTTATTATATTCTCTAAATCCTTTTTTCTTCCAATTATTTAAGAATTCTTCTCCGTTTTCTTTATATTTTTCTTCATAATTACTTACAGGTGATTTTAATACTAATAGTTTAATATCGTTTGTCTTAGACGCAGCCATTATGCTTGATATCCCTCCAAAACTTGAGCCAAGCAAACCTATGTTTTTATACCCTCCGTCTTTAAGATATCTTATAGCTTGCAAGATACAATCACATGCTTCACTAACGTCGCATTCCTCAAATTTTCCATCAGATTCCCCATGTCCATACAAATCTATTCTAAATGATGATATTTCAGCCTGATCGAGGATTTCCGTGAGTTTAACAAAATTTTTTGTGTATTTACTTGAACTGTGACCATGAACAAAAAGTATAATCGGTTTAGTTTTATCTCCTGTGGGATTTGAAAGTACACCTATGAGTTTATTCCCTTTTTGAATTTGTGAAGTGAACTTTTTGCTCCATACTATTCTAAATTATACCATTTATATGGTTTTTAGTTTAAATTTATACAAGGATAAACTAATAATTTGTTTTATAATTCATTCTGTGAAGTCTGTATTTTGTTTTTCCATTAATCGTTTTTTAAAGGACTTTTTGAATTAATTTTTTTGTGTGTTTATAAACCCTTGCCACAACCGACTCAGAAATAGGTGCATCGGTTACTGTAAGATATGCCGCAATCTCACGAAACGTCATTTTATCGACAT
>CAZNVI010000062.1:0-3484 GCA_964576705.1 uncultured Gammaproteobacteria bacterium
GTGGGATATTTGGAAGATCTGCTCCATCTGGTGTCATTGCGAGTATGAGTGAAGCTTTCTCTAAAGGGCAGGAGATTGCCGCGGCCATTTCCTGGCCTCGCAATGACAATCCTTATCTTGCCTTGCCCACTGCAAACAGTATCTTTAGCCCCTTTAGGATAAAAAGAAAACACAGACGCCGGGTGGGGAATGCAGCGCTTAGTCTGATGCTCTTGTTTACAGTTACTGTCTCAGGTATGACACAATTTGTCAGTACGACAAAAGCACAAGAGAGCAGACAATCCTTTTCCACTATGAAGGCGGGCAGTTTAATCAGTGATGATTATGAAAAACAGTCTCCGAAACTGGTTCCAATAGGTACTCCCATTGCTTTAAATTACTCCGACAAAGGCGGTCCTGAGTATATCTTCCATCGGGACAGACGGGTTCGGATGAAGGCTGGATCAGATGAGGTTACCTTTAATTTATCATTCATTAATGATAAACGGATTGCTAAAGGGCATAAAGCCTACAGCCAGAACGGAACTTTTTATTATCCTGATGTGTACGATCAGGTAGACCTGACCTATATACCGGATAGCGCAAAGTTGATTGAACAGATTACTCTGGACAGGTATGTTGATATACAGGATATCTCTTACGGGATTGAAACGGTGGGTATCAAGCCGGTGCTGGAAAACAACCAGGTAGTTTTTGGCCGGGAAAGTACCAATGAGACAGTGTTCACTTTTCAGGCACCCTTTATGTACGAAGCAGATAACCCGGATATCCGGAGTGAAGGTCTCTCCTATGAGCTGACCAGAGAAGTGGTGGGCTGGAAACTCATCAAGAAACTGACCAGTGACGGTAAAGCCTGGCTTTCTCACCCCGGACGCAACTTCCCTGTCGTTATCGATCCGACGAGTGTGAACTCTCTGATTCAGGATGCGGTGACAACTACGGAATCAGATTACGGTTCGCCCCAGAGAAATATCGCGTTTTTCCCGAGTGCTGCCGGTATATGCAACGATGCTTCACCTGTGGGCTGCTGGTATAGCGCATATGAAGACGGGGGATTGATTAAAGTTGAAAAATGCGCCATCGCCACAGGCTGTGACGCCAACTCGGAGTGGGTTTCGGTGTCGACTGATATGGACTCCCTGGATTCAGACACCGACAACTCCCGGCCTGCGGTATATAAAGAGGGCAACGCTTTCTACGTAGCCTGGTTTGACAACTCAGTTGACAGTTATCAGTTTAATCTGGTATCCAACACCGCAAATACGTTTTCTCCCGATGTAATAGGCGGTGTCTGTCAAGGGACAGATACCGGAGACGGTGACGATGCCCATGTACAGATAGGTGTCACCGCAGGTAAGGTGGCTTATGTCACTGTTTCCGAGGTCAGTGACGCGACACTGGATATGGAGGGAGTTTCAAAAGTTGCCTCAAACTGTACTGAAACTGACATCTGGACCGATGCTGCGACCCCGGGATTGGATCAGAGCGACTATGCTGAGAATTTAATCATCGGAGAAAACCTGTTTATGATTTTTGCAGCGGACAACGGACTAAGAGCAAGTGTCTATGTCAATGACGGCTCACCCGGCTGGGATACGGTTGATGTTGACATAAATGGTGGCACCGCAAACAATACGACCACCGACTTTTCTGCAGTCACAGACGGCACGGATATCTGGGTATTTCAACGAAACGGGACTACAGGGGGAAGTGAATCGTTTAAATGCTCGGCTTGTCCGACCACCTCACAGACCTGGACTGATATAGCAGAGCCGTGGACTGCGGGAGATCTGACCGCGACCTCGTTTGTCGGATTGAGTTATATATCAGGCACAAATGAGATCTCAGCCGTAATGGTTGATGATCCTACAGGCGCTACCAATGACCGAATAGTAACCAAGGGAAGTAGCGCTGATAGTATCTCCTGGGGATCACAATATATCTTGAGCATCGGAAGCCAGAGTATAGACATAGATAATATGTCGATGACTTCTGTGGTAGCTTCTGATACGCAGGTAGCGGTGGTCTTCGCGGATTCGACCAATTCGCAGTTTGAATTTTCTACATTGCCGGAGAACGTCTTAATTTACATCATAGCTTTGCCTGTTTTAGCCGGATTGATTCGAAAATTTTTCTATGATTCTACAAAAAGCGAGCTTGAATTTGAAACTGTTCCTGAAAATATATTACTTATTATTGTTTTATTTCCGGTATTATCCAGGCTGGTTTCAAGATATAGAAAGAAAAGAATAGCAAACAACTAAGCGAAACATTCGGATATTAACTCAAAGGATATATAATAGTTTTATGAAGCAGCTTAAGTCAGTAAAGCCCACGCCCCAAAGAGATACGTTTATATTTATATTTCTTATACTGGTTGTAGTTTTAACTTTGATGCCTTTTTTTAACACTTTCAATGATGTTATAACCAGAATTGTGATGAGCCTGGATGCTTATAAATGGATTAGAGATTATATAGTACCTCTGGAGATCAGAATGGTCGGGGTTTTGCTTTTGCCTTTCGGTTTTCAGCCGCGTGTCGTTGGAGAGTATCTAGCAATAGGATCAACAAATCCTTTTTTAATTGAAATAGCCTGGAATTGTATAGGCTGGCAGTCGTTATTGTTTTTTATCTTGACAGGGTGGGTAACTTTTCAGGGTGATCAGTTTACTAATCTCTCAAAAATTAAAGCCTGGATAATCGGTTTTTTAGGTACTTTTCTGGCCAATCTACTCAGAATTACGTTTGTAACCCTGCTGGCTTACTATTTCGGTCAGGATGTGGCAATTATATTTCATGATTACGGAGCAACCCTTGTTGTAATTGTCTGGCTTTTCTTTTTCTGGTGGTTCTCCTACTTATTTGTTTTAGAGGAAAAAATAGAACACCTTCAGTAATAACGCATAGAAGTTCGAGTCTCGCCCCTTGTAGTCTCGATTAAATCGGGAGAGTGAAGCAATTCCATTGATAATAGAGATTGCTTCGTCGGCTCAAGCCTCCTCGCAATGACAACTTTTAATAACTAATGAGCGGCTGCTCAATATCCGATAGTAATAAATCTAGATATAGTAATTGAGAAATTTAAAATATTTTTTATCCTGTAGTATCCATATTAACAGAGGTATTTGAGGCCAGATAATTATTATAAGATCTTAAAAATACAAATCCCCAACTTATCCACATAAAATTCGATACAAATTAAATAATAATGATTTTTTTATCTTTATGTTTTGAACGACTTGCCGAATGGTAACCCTGGACTGCGGCGATGTTAGATACAGGTGCAGAGTCAGCAAGGTGCAGAGGTTCAAGAGAGTGTTCATAAGGAATGGAAGTAGTATCTAAAGCTTGTGTCTTTGTTTGTGTGTTTTCTTGCACCTTGTACCTTTGTACCTGTAAAGCTAAGTGTCCCTGTAGCATATTGGAAGTACTCTTCAAAGCTTAAGCGCTATTATTTGAATTGATAATTCAAGTGATGCATTA
>CAZNVI010000062.1:3584-5775 GCA_964576705.1 uncultured Gammaproteobacteria bacterium
TTATTCCATAATATACTTTGATATATATTTATATCTTTTGATTTATTTTTTAGATTAGTTCCTGGTGATTCAGTATCGAAATATGTTCTGCTTTTGCCAGCCAATATATTCATTCTCGGAAGTTCGATCTTCCCGACTAATTGACCAAACGTATTATAAATCTTTATTTCCCCTGAAGGATTTATTAAATGTTTGCCCGGGTTAAATATTTGGACCGAAAACGGCACTGGACTACCTTTTAAAATTTTCGGTGCAGAAAAGTCTTTAATTACTAGAGTTTCATGATCAGTTGATCCTGTGCTTAATAATACATTTGCACCAATTGAACCTGAGATTTGTGAAAAGGTAGATTCATTTGTCACTTCATTAATACTGAGAGAAGTATCTGTAAATATGACAGTAAAGGTGAAGTCGTGATCGTTTAAATCTTCGGGGATTTCTATTTTTAAGGCTAATTTTTGCTTTTTTTTAGCGCCTATTTCGAAACGCTCAATTTTTTTTCCATCCAGAATTAAGCTTATATTCGGGATAAGTCCCATAAATTCAGCTGAATTCGGCACAAACTCTATTTGGTTATCATCATCTTCTGAGCTTGTAAATTCTTTATAAGAAACTGATAGAGTAGTGGGATTTTTTGAAAAGTTTTCAATTAGGAGATCAACTTCTGCTGTCTGTCCCTGCAGAGCTTTAATAGTTACGATTGATGGAGAAATTCCCACAGAGAAACTTTCAGCGAAAGTTTTTCTTGCGAATACTACGCATGCTATGCATATTACCAAAACAGAAACTTTTAGCCACATTTTGTTCATTTGTTTATTTGTAGTATTTGACATTGGTAGTATTAAGCTCAGTATCCTGGTACCAAAATATAATTTATCTTATTCGAATAGCTTTCTTGAGGCTGAGAAGTGGCAGTATTTACTTTATAGATTATTTTAGACTCTGACTGCGTATCGCTTTTAACTCCGTTGATAATATGTATAAATTCTTCCTTATCACTAACAGATGGAAACTGCTTAAAATAATTTTCATTTTGAAAATCTGATGCGCAATTTTTTGAGAGGATATTTTCACAACGGTAACCAAATCCATAAGTCAATGAATTCTCCCAAATTGAGGCTAAAGTCATTGTACATGCACCATTATCACAAGACGTATCAGGTATTATAGTTCCGCTTTTTGCATTTAAAGGATGATTTTCACGGCCTAAAATAGAGAACACACCCGATATAGAATTGGAAATCATTAGATTATTTTCTCTGATGATAGGATTCGTGGGAGAGAGTACCCCATAATCGATTAAGATATTTGAAATCGTTAATCTGAATCCTTTAGTGTTATTTTCAGGAGTTGTGAAAACTATTTTCACAAGTTTTTCAGCTTCAGGTTTTTGCTCAGAGGATAAACTTTCGATAGCTTCATTTTCATCTATTGGTTCAATCTCAAGAAAATTATTTTCGCCTTGCATCGCAGCATAAGCATAGGTGATATACTTAGTGCTAATAAATGTGGTGAATATTATGATAAGAAGTAAAAAAAAATAACGATTCAGCATAATTAAGGCTATATGATAAGATTATGATAGATTTATTTATCCAAGTATTTATATAATATGTTTATTTTAAGTAGTTAAATTTTTATTTTTTATTTGTATTTTTGATCTCTAATTTTTGACTTTTGATTTTAAACCTATTTACTAGGTTTATTATACACAAAAAATCCCCTCACCGGGATTTTCCCCGGAGAGGGGATAAAATATATCTATCTTTTCATATTCATCTTGCCGCAATTGGCAAGAGATAAAAAAGACAGACTAATGTCGTGACTCCTTCTGCAAACGTGATCGAAACCTGGGGGGACAGGTCTTAAGACGTCCTTGGAGAAGGAGAGCAAAAAAATCAGTATCCGATTCCCTGGAGATCTGGGTCGAAGACGTGCCAGAGGACAAATCCTCCGACAATGGCTCCGGCAAGGCTTGCTAAAATCATCCAGCCTATGGATCCCGTTATTCCATAGGCGACAAAGGCACTGATTGCAGCACCCACTATGATGCCTAAGATCGTAAAGAAGACCTGAACGATCTTACTGCATCCGTCCTTGTCGCTATTGTCCATGTTTTCCTCCTGCCACTTAATTTTTATCCCGGCATGTACCCCGCGGTTCTCACCTGAAAGCTTTCAGGTGGTGGGTA
>CAZNVI010000063.1:0-5577 GCA_964576705.1 uncultured Gammaproteobacteria bacterium
TTCTAGTGCCAGTTTTGGATACTATTATATACACCTTCTGGATGTATATTTTCCCACCCGGCTTTTTTTAGCTCTGATTCATTACTAGCAGTTAAATCACTCACATTTATTCCTGCGTCATTCTCTATGTTTGGGTACGAGGAAAAAACCGATTCATCGGCTCCTATACCTATTTTATATCCATTTTTATCAATTTTATTCTCATGCCACAAAAAAAGTAATAGAGGATAAGTGAGATTATTTGACTGTGTATTAAATTCATATATAGAATATTTCCTCCCAGGGTATTTATCTTCTAGAATCACTGTAATTTTTTCAACGTTTGTTTTAGTTAAATTCGTAGAGCCGGAAATTAATTTATAGTCAGCCAAAATAGTTAAACCTACTATTAAAATAAGTAAGATAACACCTATAAACTTCAATTGATTTATCAAAACATATATAACCCATGTACTTAATAATATAGCTAAAGGGTGGAGAAACGTAAGGTAACCAAAAAATAAAGGTGATCTTGTGTTTTTGATTATAAAAATATCACACAGAAAGGTAAGCATAAGTATTACTAGAGGAAGTGAAATTTTTCTTTTCACTGTCATTAAAATAGCAGTAAAAATAAAAAGTACCGGCATGATATATCCTATTACCAAATGACCTCCTATGATATATCCCCAAAATTCAGGAATAAATTTTCCTAAATAAGTAAGCCAACGTCTACCGAGCACTTCGAATGAGACTTTATATTGATCATGTAAATAATACTGAATAATGTTTCGGAAATTAAAGAAACCGTGCTGCACATCCGATATGAATAAAGGGATGAAAGGTATCACAAGTCCTAATACCACAACTCCTAACTGTTTAAATTTAAATGATTTCGTACCGACTATCGTAAAAACCAAAAGGAAAATTAATCCTACACCCTGCATATGGAGAGATACGGTGATACTTATGAATAACGCAAGTAAAAATAAAAAGTGAATCTTTTTTTTCGATTGTATGTAAGACACCATAGACCAAATAGCCAGTATCGCAAATATCGGAACGAAGGATGGATTAGTTAAATTTGTTGATTGGTCTATTTGAGCAGTAGAGACAGCAGTGAGTAATCCAGCTATTAATGCAAATTTTTTATCAAGTAATTTTTCTCCTATTCTTATGACCATAAAAACACTAAAAACATAAAGCAAACTTAATATTACCCATGGAGTAATTATAAAAAACGGAAAAACAAGAGTTGAAGCCATTAAAATCCAATACAACTCAGGCCCCCACTGAAACGGACCAGCAGATGAAAATGATCCTATTAACGGAATTTTGAAATTGAAGAGAGCATAGCGTGCCACTATCAAATCCCGCGCTTGGTCATATGCCAAAGCCCAACGATTATCATATGAATAAAATCTCAAAAAAACAGCTATTAGAAGAATGAAAAATACAGTGTACCGAAATCCGTTTTTTATAATCACGGATTTTATATAATTAACTATAGAGGTATACTGTTTAAAGAATAGTTTAATAATGAAATAATTATAACATTTCGACTTCAACTATTTATAAAACAGATATACGATTATTAGTAAATAAGATATAATTAGTATTGACTCATGAAGCAAGTTAAATATTTTATTTATTTGGTATTTTTCTTACAGGTAGCAATTGTTTTGTTTTTTTGGTTCTCAACATCAGGCAGTGAGTTAACATTCAATCTTCCATCCTCACTCATCGCTCTTGGTCGATTATCAGGGTTACTATTGGCGCTATCAGTATTAACACAATTTATACTTCGCGGACGCATGCCGCCCCTTGAAAAAATCCTCGGTTATGAAACCCTTAATTTTCTTCATAAAAAAAACGGTTATGTCGTTTTTACGTTCCTTATCTTGCATCCAGCTCTACTAATCATCGGTTATTCGATCTCCGGAAAAATAAATTTAATAGACCAGTTTATACAATTCATAGCTGTTTTTGAAAGCGTCTGGCTCGCTTTTGCTGCCTGGATGATATTTATAACGGTTATTTGTACTTCAATTTACTTAGTCCGAAGAAAAATACGCTATGAAGTCTGGTACTTCATACATTTTATGACATATCTTGCAATATTTCTTGCATGGTTTCACCAACTTAAAGTGGGTACTGATTTTTTACTTAATCCATGGTTCGTTTACTATTGGTACTTTTTATACTTTGTTACTTTCTTAAGTGTTATCTACTTCCGCTTTATCAACATTCTACTAATTTTTAATAAACATAGATTTTATGTAGAAAAAATAGAGAAAGAAACTTCAGATGCGGTTTCAGTTTATATAAAAGGAAAAAATTTAGAACGTTTTTCATTTACGCCTGGACAGTTTTTATTTGTCAGATTTCTCACAAAAGAATTCGGGAGACAATTACATCCTTTTTCATTTTCTTCTATACCAAATAATAAATATATCCGAATCACGATAAAAAACGAAGGGGATTTTACGTCCAGAATACACGAGATAAAGCAGGGCACTAAGGTGATTATAGACGGCCCTCACGGTAACTTCACAGAAAAATTTATGACGAAAAATAAAATTATTTATATCGCAGGAGGTGTCGGAATTACGCCCATACGTCCTCTTTTAGAGAACGTTAAAAACAAAGAACAAATACTTTTTTATTCTAATAAAACTCTAGATGATATTATTTTCCAAAAAGAACTTGAAGAACTTTCGAAAAAAAATCCATTTACAATTTATAACGTAATAAGTAGAGACGAAAGCTACAAAGGAATAAAGGGAAGAATCAATCTAGCGCTTATATCAAATTATATTAAAAATGTTAAAGATTATGATTATTACATTTGCGGACCGGTGTCTATGGCCAAAAGCATAATATCCGAACTAAAATCAGCAGGAATTTCCTCATCCCAAATTCATTTTGAAGAATTCGCATTATAAAAGCAATTTATGGACAAAACTATTGTTACAGGAATTTTAGTGAAAAATAATGATGGCAAGATTTTGCTTGTAAAAAAACCAGATGAGGTAGGACCTTACGCTGGGACATATCTCACGCCAGGTGGCGGTTTAAAAATTGGTGAGTCAGCAGATGAAGCAATACAGCGAGAACTTTATGAAGAAACAGGAGTAAAAGCCACTAACATTAAGAGAGTAATATTTGATGACGCAGTTACAGAAAACTGGAAGGGAATAAAAACGCACTATATTATGCTTCTTTATACAGGCGAATATGAATCTGGTGATTTGAAACCTACAGAAAACGATGATGATAACCTGGATGTAATAAATTGGTTCTCGCCGGATGAGGTAGCTAAACTTCCTCTTTCACCGCCTCTGCAAAAACTACTGGCGTTTTTAGGCAAATGGAAAAACAAATATCTGTTTAACTACGGATTGTATATATAAGAAATAAACCAAAAAACGAGATTCTATTAACAGGTTGCGAGGCTACGCAACCTGGAAGGTTGAGAAATATTTATCAAAATAAATCTTTGATGCTATAGTCCATAATTGAACTTCTGATCCCTTTTTTCGAAATTGTCCATCCTCGTTTATGAAAAGTTCAGGGAAAGAATTTTCGATATGTGGATAAATCCGCTCACTTATTTTTTTGACAGATTCTATTCCGAATTTACTAGCTCCGCTATGAATCATAGCTTGTTCAAAAGGCCATACCGTATTCGTATGATAACCCGTATGCTTAGTAACATCGCCTGTCAGCCATTCGTCTTTAGTATCTAATGTAATGTATCCAAAAACAGTTTCCAATCTTTTAGTATTCTCAATAATTTTTTGAATTCTATCTTTTGATAAATCACCCGGCTCCAGATAGTAAAGCATATGTAGATTATCTGAGCTTACGCCCGGGAAAAACCCCTTCTGATCGACTCCGGTATAAAAAACCCCATGCTTTTCATCAAAAAGGATTGTCAAATGCCGCTTCATCTCTTCTGCTATTTCAAGTAAATCTGAAGAATCAATAAGCTTAGAAGCACTTCTGAGAGCGCGCATATTCTGAACATGTGCAAGCGTAAAAACTGCAGGGTAAAAGGGGGAACCATTTTTTCTATTCGAAACTTGAGAGTCTTTCCAGTATGTAAGCTTTAATGCAAAGCGTTTTGCATCCGAAAACTTAGGGTCTTCTACAAATAAATAATTCACCAGGTGTCTTAAGATGTAATCAGTAGCTTTTTCTATGTATTTTTTTTGCCTGGATATGAATTCATAATCTGAAGTTAAATTTAAATAGACTTCATGTCCGTATATAAAAAGCGCAGTAGTATCACACGCATTATACTCTGTAGAAAGTTTATTTTGAATAACACCCGGCATTTGATGAAATATTTTCCCGGGTTCTTCGCCTGTAAACGGATCTTTTTTCGTGCCTTGCAGTAATGAACAAAATACCAGCTGATCATGCAACATTTCGGTATCTTCCATAAGAATCGCAGAAAGCATGCTATCTCGTGCAAAATTCCATGGATAGTCGGGAAGTCCTGCAAAATAAAGAGTGATGTTATTTAAAACAGAAGAAAGCTTAAAAAGCGCAGTTTCAGTACTACTACTCGGATGATTAATATATTTAGAAAAGCTGACAGGAATACTCTGCATACATAAAATAATACTCCTGCCTTGTACAATTTTAATTGTAAACAAATACTAAATGGTTTAAAAGTGTCAAACTAAGGGAAATTTGCTATAATCTACGCATGCGGTGGTAGTTCAGTGGTAGAATGCGTCCTTGCCAAGGACGAGGTCGCCGGTTCAAATCCGGTCCACCGCTCACACAGACCATTCTTGAATCTTAAATCTTCTCCTATTTACTTCTTTACAAACAATTACTTTTTCCGTACGCTGTATATATGTCAAGGAAAGTAAAGACAAAAAAAAGAAAAGTTAAGGGGTTTCTGTACCATAAAAAACGCTTGATACTGGTTTTTGCCCTCGGAATATTTGCCTTGATGGGATTTCTGGTTATACCGAATCGAAAGGAAGCAAATTCTAACTGCGCAAACAGCTTAAGCTGCATAAATGATCTATCAGGTCACTATGACGAAAAAAATACCGGAGAATATGAAGGACATGAGATTACAGGACCTGCAATCGCCGGGGAACCATATAAGCCTCAATTTGTCTATCATAATGTCTTAGGTGACACCACAAATGATGCCAAGCGGATTTATGTAGACTTAAGTAAGCAACGGTTGTATGCATTTGAAAATAACACTTTAGTATATGATTTTCCCATTTCTTCAGGGAAACCACTGACACCTACACCTACAGGAGACTTCAGAATTTGGATAAAACTACGTTATACTCGAATGCAGGGCGGATCCGGATCAGGTTATTATAACCTTCCGAATGTCCCTTACACTATGTATTTTTATAACGACAAAGTACCAAAGCATAGAGGTTACGGCATTCACGGTGCTTATTGGCACAATAATTTCGGTCACCCGATGAGTCACGGATGTGTGAACATGAAAGAAGCTGATGTAGCGCAATTATATGCCTGGGCGAATCCACCCAGTACGAAAAACGTTACTTATGCCACCAATGAAAATAAGGGAACATTAATAACGATCTACGG
>CAZNVI010000064.1:0-5222 GCA_964576705.1 uncultured Gammaproteobacteria bacterium
GTAAACAAAAACCCCGCATGAAAAGCGGGGTTTTTAAGTTTTACACCTTTTATTTACCCTTTTTGGTAACTGCTATTTTCTTTGGCGGAGTTTTTGCTACTTTCTTAAAGGTAAGGTGTAATACTCCATTTTCTAAATCCGCAGCTGGTTCATCATCTGACACTACTCCTTCAGGTAGTCTGAAAGAATAATTGAATGACTGCTGCATAGATGTCATAAAGTAGCGCCTTTTGTTTTTTTCTTCTTTATGTTCATGATTCACAGCGCTAATCCTAACTACTCCTTTATCAATTGAAACATCTATCTTGTCTTCAGGGATTCCCGGTACAGAAGCCTGTGCGACTATCGCATCCTCTGTCTCGTAAATATTAAGTCCTTGACCTGCAAGTCTCGATATTCCCGGGATTGTAGGAAGATCCCAGTCATCATCCATCATGGACTGCAGATTCCAAGGATTCCAACGTATTAATGCCATATGTCATTCACCTCCAATCCTTCGCTGTAGCGAAAGAACTATAAACGTGACATCTGAAACAGCACTATGTTAATTTCAGATATTCTATGAAATTAATGTTTATAGTTTTAAACTAATTGCTCTTATGTCGAACATAAGATTAGCAATAAGATATCATAACTGCTAATTTAATGTCAAGAGATAATTACGTGAGAAGAAATAACACCCCAAGCATTATAAAAACTGTCCCAGACAACAAGGAGATCGTCCTCTTATTAACCCTCTTAATCAAAACTGACCCTGCCTTTAATGCAATTATGGATATTAATGTCAAAGCTGATATAACTGCAAAAAATACAACAACCGGCGGATATCTTAACGCGAATACACCACTCGCAATCTGCGTTTTATCTCCCCACTCTGAAAGAAAAACCAATGCAAATCCGGAGATGATAGGGTTTCGTAACTTTGCATTTGACTCGGTCTCAGAGTTACCTGACTTTAAAGCCAGTAATCCAAAAACGATAAATAACAAGCCAGATGCAAGTTTCAAGATCTGCTCCGGAATAAAAGTACTTATTATCGACCCGAAAACAATGGCTGATCCATCAACAAACACGAAAGCTAAAACTACTCCCGACAATAGCTGAAGGTGTTTTTTGGTTTTCGTACTCAGTAAAAATACCGTAAGTTGGCTTTTGTCAAGTAATTCAGCAAGGAAAATTGAGACGAAGGGTATTAAAAAAGCGTCAAGCATTTTTGTTATTTTTTAACTTAGATAGTATCTTGCCTACTAACATTAAGCCTAAGCCGGTGGTGGCTGATTTCTTCTTTGAGTAATCTATAACGTTTTCTATACGCTCCCCAAGTTGATTTTTAGCGCTTCTGAAAGTAAAAAAAAGGAGAGCTAAGAATGCTATGCAGCCAATGAAGAAAACGATTCCTAGTATTAAGAAAATGAGTGCTGCTAAGTAAAAAGCGCTTTGGAGATCCATGATGCTAGTGTAACACGGCAAACATACGTATCACAAGTGATCGCGGTATATCTTCATGTTGTATTTTAACAGCTTACTATTTAATATTATTATATGCACGAGAAAGGCTTAGGACATGCTTTTATGACAATAGGAATATTGATAATGGCTATATCTGTATTTTTTTTGTATCTGGTATTTACGAACCAAATAAAACCCTTTACTGTTTTTCAGGAACCTGTTAAAGTCACAAACAAAAATAATTCACCAAGTATAGATGGGCTTATCTCTGACCCTTCTAATATCGTACAGATGCAAAAACAAATAGTCACAGAGGTCTTAGAGAAGCAGATCAATAAAACCATGAACGTGTTATCGACAGTATTTCTTATGTATTTTTTGATGCTTTTCGGTTTTCGCTTAGCTACTCTTGGTACGCAGCTCGTACGCCCGATCAATGTGAATCTAAAAGAAGCCAATACGCCACCAAAGCCGCCCCCGGATCAATAGCATGGGGTTATTCTCGTGGAGAATAATACTTTCCGAATTGCTCAAAATGTGAATCTTTCTCAAATGCTTTTCTGAAGGCTGTGTATTCTGTTTCATTCATATCTGCCATGGTTTTGGTTTCGTTTTCGGGAATAAAAACTAATGCCAATTCCGACCAATGCGTATCACTCATTTCGCCAGAAATATTATGAGCCAAAGTGCCTTTTACTACCCTTATAAAAATCTTGGGTGTAGCATGTAGACTATCTGAAAAACTGAGTACTTCACGAAACTCACAATCTCTTTTATTACCTTTTACAAGCTTTAGAATACCCCTTATGCCAATGGCCTGTAGCACAGGTTTTACATACATCATAGGAAAACCATTTAGGCTATGTATAAAAAAACCCGGCATCCATAGCTATAACAGGTTTATTTAGAAACTTGAATGCAAATCTCGCCTTATGGATAGCTATATTCTCCAAAGAGCTTTGGGATTCAGGAAGCTCGATATCTGCCTGTAAGGTTTTAATATCATATTTGGATAGCACCCTTTTTGCTGATAAATATTTTCCTTTATTCGTAGTCGCAAATGTGATCTCTCTCATGGTGAGATTATAGCAGACCTCATAACAATGTAATCGTTTCTTAATCAAAAAAGTCGTTGCTATTATAGGTTTCTGTATGATTTAATTGTTGGGTATGCAAGTTGAGATATATATATCTAATATTTCAGAAGATGTATGGAGCTTCATCCGGACAATGCATGATAAGGCAAAGGCTCAAGAAATATTAGAAAACACATACTTAGCAGACAGAGATTTATTAACCCTTCCCGCCGGCAGCCGCAATATTCTTATTTTACCCATGAACATTGACCCTGATTTCCTAAATTATTATAAAACACTTTTTAATAATCCAGATGTTGAGGTTTGGACTCCAGAGTCACATAGCGGTGAGATTTGCAAAGATATTTTACGTGATAAATCATTACTTTCAAGATTAATCGAGCTCTCAAAAGGCGCAACTTTTGTAATGAAAAGTTATTCTACAACATTTCAATTTTTAGATTTAATTAGCTACTTGAGAGATCATGGAATAACAGTAGATACGCCTGAAAGCCCAGACATATCAGACAGTTGGACTGTAGATTATTTCGGCAGTAAAAGCGGAATCCGCCAGGTTTCAGATCAGCATGGATCTTGGGATAAGCCCTGGATGGGAAAAGGGTATATTTTAGACGGCATTTATGATGTGGCTTCACTGGCTGCAAACATGTACTGCAAAAACGGCGCCGTAGTTCTTAAAACGCACAAAGCACACGCAGGAGCAGGAGTAAAAATCTTTCACCCAAATGAACTTCCGTCGGATTTTAATACTTGTTACAAAACATTAATAAACTTACTTAAACAAGAAAACTATTGGAAACTATTCCCGGTAATCGTCGAGTCATATATTCAAGCCGATGCCACAGTTGGCGGCGGCAACCCGAACTGCGAATACATAATTGATAAAGAAGGTAACTTAAAATTACTGTTCTATTGCGGGATGAGGGTTGATCAAAACGGAGTATTCAAAGGGATAGAAATTCATCGAGATTTATTACCCCAAGACGTGACGGATAAGCTTTCCGAGTAT
This sequence comes from uncultured Gammaproteobacteria bacterium, assembly GCA_964576705.1. GTDB lineage: Bacteria > Patescibacteriota > Microgenomatia > Levybacterales > UBA12049 > CAYMDS01. The sequence continues at coordinate 3,556 of CAZNVI010000064.1, forward strand.
GGCAAAATGCTTGGAAAGACTTACTATACAGCTGGATATAGAGGGTATTTTGATGTTGATTGCGTATACACAAAAAAGAAAGAGTTATTAATTACTGAATCTAACGTGAGGCGTACCGGCGGATCCCATCTTTATCATATAGCAATGCGGCTAATCGGGCCTGACTTCATGAATCAAGCGTTTATATTATCCAACAATACATATCCGCTAGATAAAACAAAAGATTATTCTTTTAAAAAAGTTCTGGACGTGCTTAAGCCTATACTTTTTTCACATGAAACAAAGGAGGGATTAGTGCTAGCTTCCATAAGCGGCCTGAAATATCATTCGCTAGGGTACGTGATCATAGGTAAAGATAAACAATCAGCTTATGAAACTGAGGAAAAAATGGAACAGCTGCTTAGAAAACTGTAAGTCGCTTGGGCGCTTTCTTACGGAAGCTTAATATTGGCTTGTTAAAATAATTAAAATGAATACTCAAAAAATTGCTTCACAAAGATGCGTACCTTGTGAGGGAGGTGTCGCACCATATAACGCCCGACAAATCGCGATCTACAAACCGCAGATACCTGAATGGGATGTAATAGAAAATAAAAAACTTCAGAGGGAGTTTAAATTTAATAATTTTACAGAAGCTTTAGAATTCATTAATAAGGTGGGAAAGATCGCAGAATCAGAAAATCATCATCCGGATATTTTTTTACACAATTGGAATAAAGTAGTCATCACTCTCTGGACTCATAAAATAAAAGGGTTATTTCTAAATGATTTTATATTAGCTTCGAAGATAGATGAGCTAAAGTAGTAGTATCGCGACTGTAAGTATTACAAGCATCGCAAACACGGCTATAACTATAGGTGTCTTACTTCTGCCTCTATCTATTTCTTCTAGTCCCGGGCCTGAGATAGTTCCCTCTCCGCTGAATCCTTTAATCTCAGCTATTGGATCGTATTTTTCTTCCATAACCTAACTCTATAACCAAATAATAACGTTTGTCAATAAAATTATTATTCCCCAAAATTCCATGATATTATGTGTGTATGCTCGCGAAAGTATTATCTGCAGCTATCGTCGGAATCGAAGCGCTTCCTGTTGAAGTAGAAGTAGATATCGCATCCCAAGGACTACCCTCATTCACCATAGTCGGACTTCCGGACAAAGCAGTTGAAGAAGCAAAGGAGCGGGTTCGGTCTGCGATCAGAAATAGTGGCGCTGACTTTCCGGCAAGGCGAATCACTGTGAATTTAGCACCGGCTGACTTACCAAAAGAAGGACCTGCATACGACCTGCCAATAGCCCTTGGGATACTTCTGGCATCAGGACAATTGGAGGCTGATATTAAAAACTCTCTTATTGTGGGCGAATTATCTCTTGACGGAAAAATACGTCCGGTAAGCGGAGTACTGGCCCAAGTTTTAATGGCTAGAAAGCACAAGTTGGATTCGATTTTTTTACCTTCCGAAAATGCATTTGAAGCAGCAATAATCGAGAATGTTCAGGTATATCCTCTGGATAACCTCCTTACGCTTTTTCAACACCTGAATAAACAGGCCTTACTTAATCCCCATCCTCTCACATCTATAACTGATCACAACCCGCCCGAAGAGGAAGATTTCGATATGAAAGACGTGAAAGGGCAAAGCTACGCGAAAAGAGCACTTGAAAT
>CAZNVI010000065.1:0-4953 GCA_964576705.1 uncultured Gammaproteobacteria bacterium
TGTTTCTTTAATAATATGCAACTTTGGCAACAAATTATAATAGCGACTTACGGTTTGATAGCACTTATCGCATTTATAACAAGTTTTCGCGCTTGTTATTACCATAAAAAACCATTCGAAGAGACTCCGCTCTATGGATTCTTATTCACAGGATTTGTGAGAGGAGATAATGTAGTATTCGGCTTGTTCTGGTTTATAGTTTCTACAGCTTCGTTGATATTACAAGACTGGACATTATTCCTTTTAATACTTTCGGTTTTTTGGTTAGTCCGCTCAATAGGTGAGACTTTGTATTGGTTTTTACAGCAATTCCATCCCAGAACCGGAAATGATCCTTCGAAATTCTGGTATTTTAAATACTTCCATAACGACTCTGTCTGGTTCATCAACCAAATTTATTGGCAGTGTGTATCGGTTTTGACTATTATATCGACTATTTACCTTACGAGTATATGGCTTAAGGAGTTGAACTAAGTTTAAATAAGTGCTTGGCCGAATATTTTACCTATAAAATAAGTTATAGTCATTGCGCACACTCCCCCTATAGTTACACGAAGCATGGCTTTTAGTTTATTCGCCTTTCCTATCTTCGCGCTAATAGCGCCAGTTAATATAAGAGCCATTATCACTGAAATAAACGCAAACGGAATACGGATTGATTCTGGAGGAATTAATATAGCAGTTAATGGTATCAAAGCACCAATTATGAATGAAATCGCTGAAGCAAAAGCAGCATCCCATGGCTTAGTAAGATTTTCAGGATCGATTTGAAGTTCAGCATCATAATGCGCTTTTAAAGGATCGTGCTCTGTTAATTCTTTTGCGACTGTTAATGCAGTACTTTTTTTTAATCCTTTTTTTTCATAAATCATGGCTAATTCTTCCAGTTCTTGCTTCGGGTTTTCGCGAAGATTCTTTTTTTCGTGTTCCAGCATAGCTTTTTCCATGTCCCTTGAACTACTGACAGAGACATATTCACCGGCAGCCATAGAGATAGACCCCGCTATAATACCAGCCAATCCGGCAGTAATTATGGTACCGATAGAGCCTGTTGCTCCTGCTACTCCCATTACAAGCCCTGCGGTGGAGACTATTCCGTCATTGGCACCTAATACTCCTGCCCTTAGCCAATTAATTTTAGAGACATGACTATCGCTATTATTAGTACTCACTATATTTAAATTATATACCTAAATTGCAAGTTTATTAATAAACGTTTTAGCTTCAAATACTGATTTGGTTTCCATTAATTTAGACCTCATCGACATAGCTCCATCGAAATCACGTATATAAATTTTAAAATATTTTTTTAAGGTATTATACGGAAGCTTTTCGCCTTTCTCTATTTCATATAGCTCAAGATGCTGTTTTAAGATATTAATGCGATTCTCGATTGAAATATTCGATGCATCGGTACCTTTATTAAAAACCCAAGCATTTTCGAATATTCCCCGACCTATCATAATGCCGTCTACACCATACTGCCTTGCTTTATCTATACCTTCTTTAATGTCTTTTACATCCCCGTTTCCTATAATAACTGTGCTTTTCTTAAGTGCATCCCGTAAATTTATTGACTTATGTATCTCATCCCAATGCGCCGGCACTTTAGACATTTCTTTTTTAGTTCTCCCATGAATTATAAGTGCATCCAAATCCTGTTCAAGTAAAAACCCAATCCACTCCGTAGTTGAAATGGTCGAAAATCCGATTCTAGTTTTGACACTCACAGGCAAATCCCCAGCACCTTCTCTTACTGCTTTAATTATTTCAGATGCTAAAGGTTTATTATTAATCAAGGCTGCACAGGCTCCTTTAGAAATTGCTGATGACTCAGGACAACCCATATTTATGTCTATTCCGTCAAATCCTGACTCGTTACACAATTTCGCTGCTTTATAAAAATTATCAGGCTTCAGCCCCCAAATCTGAGCGATAATCGGATGCTCGCTTTCTGTAAACTTCAATCGCCGTTCTATATATCGTCTTCCTTCAGAGAATAATCCGTCTACATTAGTAAATTCTGTAAAAAACGCATCAGGTTTTCCGGCTATTGAGATTATTTGACGAAATATCGTATCTGTAGCCTTTTCCATAGGAGCTAGAACGAAAAACGGCTTTTTCTGATACTTTAGTTTCTGCCAAAATTTATTCATGAGAGGAATTGTACCAATGATCACGCTTTAGGGCAATTTAATTACCCCGAGGAATCTATAAATTAAGTATATTAATCCTAAAATTAATATAATAGCTGCTGCGAAAACTAGAATCGGAAGAATAAAGGTAAATGAAAGTAGTAATACACCGAGAATGAATACCACAACGGCAAATACTATTACTTCTGTCATGGAAAGGTTTAAACTATTCCAAAACCTCTTTATTTCATCTATAAAGTCCATCATTACTTAGTTAGAAACTTCCAGATACCGTATATCGCAGCGATTATAATGCCGATTGCCACAAAAATACTTAAAATTGGAATAATAAGTTGTAAGGATAAAATGAATATCAGGAATACCCCGACTATCACAGCTGCCAGCACTAACTTTTTTTGATCTAACTTCGGGAAAGGATCCATATTAGCGAATTGTAGCGCTAAATCCTGATTTTTACAATAATAAATGATTTTTCACCGTCCGGTGTTTTTAAAGTAACAAAGTCTCCTGCCCGTTTTCCAAGTATCGCTCTACCTACAGGCGACATGTTTGAGATTTTACCCTTAGAAGGATCAGCCTCATATTTACTAACTAGTGTATATGTTACTATTTGACCAGTACCTTTAATTTCAACTGTATTTCCTAGACTTACGGTGCTTATCGATTGAGGCTCTACTACCCTTGCGTTTTTAATTATAGTTTTCAGACGAAACACTCTATTGTCTATAAAACTCAATTTCGCTCTTGAAGCCTTGTAGTATCCATTTTCGCTCAAATCACCAAGTTCGCGGGCTTTCTTCAAGTCTTCAAGTACAAGCGGTCTCTCGCTAAGAAGTGACTCGTATTCTTGTTTGATTTTTTCGAGTCCATCTTTGGTCAGTTCAATGCGTGGAATGTTTATCATTAGTTAGTATTTTACACTAATCTATGCAATAAACTGTATTATTTGAGAAGAGTTACAGCAGGTTGCAAGCTTAGGTCTTCGTTATTCAGGAAATCTGCAGGATTTATGTTTTCTAATTGTGTATTCGAATCTAAAATTTGCGTAATAAGAGTAATGCTTTCCGACATCGCATCTGATAAAAACTTAACATCCTTTAATCCGGCGCTTATAGTTATATGAAATGATCCTTTAGGGTATAAATACCAATTCCATTTCGTAAGTCCTGTATATTCTGCATCATTGAAGCCATACGATAACTTTATAAGACAAAAATTTTCTATTAATATGTGTTCAAATAGATGTCCAATCTCTGTTCTGATTACTTCTTTATAAAATGGATACTTAAAATCGTTATAACATTTAGATCGAAATATGCTCGGGAGTTTGCTTTCAAGGATAGAAATAGTTCTAGGAAGTTCATACGTGTTTATTATATTTTTTTTCACGTTCATGATTAACTTTGTTTGATTCTTTACGTGCCTGATGCGAAGGGAAAAAAAATCAGAATTATAAAATTGGGTATAAATTGATAGAGGTTTTATCGGCATACTTAACTTACGTAGTCCTTACAGAAAGCCTAGTCCCAGATTACATATTTATTACATACTTGTCAAACACAACAAGAGAAAGAGCCAAGGGTCCAAAGAGTCACAGCGACAAAGTTACTATTTTTTCTGACTCTCTGCAGCTCTGACTCTTTTTAATGTTATAATAATTTATCCATGAGTAGATTATTGTTATTAATAATAATTGCTTTACTAATACCAACCCAAGCGTATGCTGTTGAGAACCCATTCAAGGTTCCGAATAATAAAATAGGCATACATATACTTTTTGACCATGAACTTAAAGAAGCATCAAGTTTCGTAAATTCAAACGGAGGAGATTGGGGCTACGTAACAATCCCTATTCAGAATATAGAACGTGACTTGATAAAATGGCAGACATTCATGGATCTCTGCAAAAAACTTCATGTCATACCTATAATTAGGTTGGCTTCAGAAGGTGATTATTTTAACACTCAAGTTTGGAAAAAACCTACCCCTTCCGACATAGTAGACTTTGCTAACTTTCTTGATTCCCTATCCTGGCCTACTAAAAACCGATATGTCATAGTCTATAACGAAGTAAATAGAGCTGATGAATGGGGTGGAGCTGTAGATCCGAAAGATTACGCAAATATACTTAGTTTTGCTGTGAATGTTTTTAAATCAAAATCTGATGATTTTTTTATAATATCTGCCGGACTTGATAACGCTGCCCCTGACCAGTACCCTAACTTCATGAATCAATACGCTTATTACCGTGAGATGCAAATGTCAGTTCCAGGAATTTTCAATCAAATTGACGGATTTGCAAGTCATTCTTATCCTAATCCCGGATTTTCACAAAGTCCTAAAGTTTTAACTAATAAAAGCACTATCAGCTTCAAATATGAAAAAGATCTGATTCGCAAATATAGAAATAAAGATATTCCGGTTTTCATTACAGAAACCGGATGGAACCACGACAGTCTATCTGATGAAACAAAAGCTCTTTATTATAAAGAAACATTTGCCAGCACTTGGGCTGATCCTGGAATTGTAGCGATTACTCCATTTTTACTGAATGCCGGAGACGGACCTTTTAAAGGTTTTACCTTCTTAAACTCAGACGGCAGGCCCACACTCCAAATGGAATCTATACTTAAAATGCCTAAGGTTAAGGGTAAACCCGTCATAGCTCCGCTTATACTAGGTATTGATAAACAATCGAATTCAAAATATCCTGTTCGATATTTCACAGACAGTAATTTGCCGAATGATAATTTTTCCTTATCCTTACTTGCACAAGATGCATTTAAATGGATAATGA
>CAZNVI010000066.1:0-4877 GCA_964576705.1 uncultured Gammaproteobacteria bacterium
TGGAAGCTGTAGGTTTTGAAGTTTACAGAGATAGTCATGTAGGCGATTGGGGAACACAATTCGGTAAGCAAATATATGCGATAAAGACATGGGGGAATATGGATGAAATCTCCAAGTCCGAGAATCCTGTTTCGAAATTGGTAGAGCTATATGTTAAATTTCACGAAGAAGCTGGAAAGGATCCAAGCCTTGAAGATGAGGCTCGAATGTGGTTTAAGAAGCTTGAGAATGGCGATATCGAAGCTCGAGAATTATGGCAGAAGTGTATCGAATGGTCATGGAAAGAATTTGATGTGATTTATAAGAAGCTCGATGTGAAATTTACTGAGAATAATGGTCGAGGATACGGTGAGTCGTTTTTCGAACATAAAATGGATTCTGTTATTTCGGAACTTAAGGAAAAGAATTTACTTAAGACAGGTAAGGAAGGGGCACAGATCGTAGAGTTCACTTCTGATACGAAGCTTCCTCCGCTCATGATTCTGAAAAAAGATGGTGCAACTCTTTATTCTACTCGTGATCTGGCTACCGATAGATTCCGCTTAGAGAAATACGGACAGGATATCACGATTATAAATGAAGTGGGTGCGGAACAGTCATTATACTTCCAGCAAATATATGCCCTTGAGAATATGCTCGGATGGTATAGTCTGTATCAGAGAGTTCATGTGCGACATGGTTTATATCGGTTTAAAGATGAAAAAATGTCGACTCGAAAGGGGAATGTGATCTGGCTTGAAGAAGTGTTGGATGAGGCCATTAGAAGGGCAAGTGCTTTGGCAAATAAAAAAACTTCAGAATACTCGGAAAACTCTGTTAATCAGAAAATCAGACATTCCGAAATATCAGACAATCAGACATTCCGAAATTCTGAGTCTTCTGAGTTTTCTGAAAAAGAAACAGCAGAAAAAGTAGCTATAGGTGCTCTTAAGTGGAATGACCTCAAGAGGGATTCAAAGCAAGATATCGTGTTCGATTGGGATGATATTTTGAATATGGAAGGGAATAGCGGGCCGTATGTTCAGTATACATATGCGAGAACGCAAAGCGTTCTGAATAAAGCAAAGGGCGAAGGGGAGAGAGCACAGAGAAGCTACTCTACGCTCTACGCTCTACGCTCTACGCTGGAATCAGGAGAAGTCTTACTTCTTCGACTTCTGTATTTCTTCGATGAAGCTGTTATCGAGGCTGCGGAGAAGTATAGTCCGAATATAGTCGCGAATTATCTCTATAGTCTGGCGTCAGCTTTTAATCTTTTCTACCAAAAGCAGCCTATTTTGAAAGCCGATAACGGGGCGCGAGAATTTAGATTAGGACTTACTCAGGCAGTGGGAGAGACTATTAAAAAAGGCCTCAATTTACTCGGCATCGAAGCGCCATCTAGGATGTAGTATTTAAAATTAATCTGATGGAAGAGTCGGATCCTCTCCATAGGTATCGCCACCCCTACCAGAAGTATCACGCCCTCTTCCGGGAACTTTCGCTAAGCTATTATTGGGATCATGGTCCTTATGCATGCCTATAACCTGCGTTACTTCACCTGTTTTTGGATTAACGATGTCAATTATTCTGTATCCATCTCTTCTTGCTTGTTCAATTAAATCTTTCGCCTTGATTTTTGGGGCACCTTTTGGTTCTACAGTATCACCTTCCATAGTTATACAATGGCATAATTACTCTATCTTGTCAATAATATCCTTAAGGTGCTAGAATAGCTTCTATGCAGTTTAATAAAAAGATTCTTCCGAATGGACTTCGCCTTATCACCATCCCCATGCCTTCTTTCGAATCTGCCACAGTTCTAGTTATGGCAGGGGCCGGTTCCCGCTATGAAACGAAGAAAAATAACGGTATCTCACATTTCCTCGAGCATATGGCATTTAAAGGTACACAGAAGCGACCTTCTGCTATGCATATAGCAAGTAGCATCGATGGAATAGGTGGAGAGTTTAATGCATTTACCGGTAAAGAAACTACGGGTTACTATATAAAAGCGCAGAATTCGCATTTGGAACTATGCCTCGATATCCTTTCTGACATGCTCCAAAACATGCTTTTAGATGAGAAAGAGATTGAGAAAGAAAAAGGTGTGATAATTGAAGAAATTAACATGTATGAAGACACACCCATGCGTAAGATAGGTGACATCTATGAAAACTTATTATATGGCGACACGCCTTTAGGGTGGGATATAGCAGGAGAGAAAGATATCATACGCTCAATTACTCGTGAGGACTTTATGGATTATATGGGAAGTTTATATAGCGCACATAATTTAACAGTCGTAGTCGCAGGTGGTATAGATGAGGAAAAGGTAAAAAAACTAATTGATACATATTTTGGTAGTATGAAACGGTTTGATATAAAAAAATATGATCCGATTAAAGAATCACAGTCAGGTCCCGCTTTATATCTTAAAGATAAAAAAACTGAACAAATCCATGTGGCTATAGGTGTAAGAACCGTACCTGTCGACCATCCAGATGAATATCCTCTATCAGTTCTCGCATCGATCTTAGGTGGGGGAATGAGCTCAAGGTTATTTGAAGAAGTTCGTGAGAAGCGGGGGCTTGCATATTATGTTAGGACACACTCAGACCATTATATGGATGCAGGGAGTCTTACGACACTTGCAGGGGTAGATATAAACCGAGTAGATCAGGCAGTTGAAGTGATCATGGAGATCTATAAAAAAGTTTTTAGCGGAGAATTAGATATTACACCGGAAGAATTGACTAAGGCGAAGGAGTATCTCAAAGGACACTTGGTTTTAGAGCTTGAAGATTCACGCAGTGTCGCGAATTTCTATGCGCACCAGGAGCTGACTGAGAAAACCATAGAAAATCCTGATGATATGCTTACTAGTATCGAAAAAGTTACAAAGGAACAAATAATAGAAGCTGGGAAAAAATATTTCGTGAATGAAGGCCTGAATTTGGCACTGATTGGGAATTATAATGATAGACAGAAGCTTGAAAATATACTAAAGTTTTAGTATGCTTAGAGTCTAGGGCTAAGAGCATAGGGTTTTACTCTACGCACTCAGCTTCTATGCCCTTTGCTTTTATTTATATGGAGCGTTCATTAGTACTTATAAAACCAGACGGAGTGAAGAGAGGAATTGCAGGCGATATCATACACCGCTTTGAGAAAGCCGGGCTTAAGCTCGTAGGTATGAAAATGGTTTGGGTAGATAGGGTCTTAGTCGATAAACATTATCCAGACTCCCGTACTGAATTATTGCAAGGCATAGGCGAGAAGACGATACAAAGCTATAAAGAAAACGGTAAAGATCCACTAAAAGAATTAGGTACAGATGATCCCATGAAGATCGGACAAATGGTAAATAATTGGAATAAGGAATATATCTCAGCAGGACCAGTGATCGCGATGGTACTTGAAGGTCATCATGCAATCGCAAATGTGAGGAGAATAGTAGGACACACTTTTCCCTCCATGGCAAATCCGGGCACTATCCGAGGAGACTATTCATTAGATAATCCTGTGTTAGCAAATGAAAGGAAACGCCCAGTAATTAATATCATTCATGCCTCGGGTAATCTTCCCGAAGCTAAATATGAAGTCGATCTTTGGTTCTCGAAAGAAGAACTCCACTCATATCCTCGTGCGGATGAAAGTGTGATGTTTTAAGACATTAAAGCTAAGCTTTTTTGAAGGGTTTTCGTGAAGACCTCTAAACACTATCTAATTAATATTTATTATACTTTCTTTATCTATACAACAATAAGTACTTCGTGATCTCGATCACATCAGATTTTACCTCATCCTGGTATCATCTGCTTGTGTTCAAAGGGGGTGATATATCATGCCACCAGAATTAAATCCAGGTAGATTTTTTACTCTGACAAAAGAAGAAGCGGCAGCTAGAGCTGAGGCTGATCGACAAAACGCGCAATTATTCGGTCAGGCCACGGGTGAGGCTGGAGATGATTACCGTGTCCTCAGAGAGCCAGCAGAAGCAGTAGTCGAAGATGTTGCAGAGCTGCATCTTCTAGCTGAAGAAGGTGCCGTGCCGGTTTAAATCTATATCTTTTGAGCGTTGCGAGAGGTTTAAGATCCTGCGGTAATTCCAGGTGCATGGATTCTGAAGACCAGATAGCTATTCATACCGGCAGTTTGTAGCCGTTTGCAGAAAAAGCTTCGTCAAATCCCAGGATATACTTAGTATCGAATTCCGAGGCTGTCGCCATGACGATACAGTCTGTGTAAGAGACAGATGATTTTTGGTTTTTCCATATTTCAAGCGCGCCTTGATGCAGGGCTATAGAAGTATCTTTATAGATATATTCGGACGATCTGGCTATCTCGTTTCCAAACTGGATAGCCGGGTTGTGACCGATTTTTTTACCCAATACGTTAAGTGTTTCTGCGAAAACAGCAGAAATTAACACAATCTGAATATTTCTTTTCCTGATGATGTTTATCAGTTTTGACGCTCTATCATGGGTACTATCATCCGGGTTCGCTAAAGCTACAAGTGCACTTGAGTCTAGTATTGCAGTTTTATCCATAATCTACTCTTCGTAAAGGTATTTATCTATGTTAGCAGACAAATCACGCGGGCCTTTAACCTTCAGTTTTTTACCAAGTTTTACTATACGCAGTAATGCATCAGCGGCATTTGTTTTTCTTTCCGCGATGTTTGTTTTCAGGACTTCACGTATCACTTCCGCTTTCGGCTTGTTCTCAAGTTCCGCGATTCTGGCGATATCCTGATATAGCTCTTTCGGAAGATATATTTGCGTTCGTATCATCATGTATGTCTAATGTATACCATACGTTATGTTCGTCTGTCAATAGCTCTTAAAGCTTTGCTTTGAAAGCCAAACTTTTTCGGAATTGATCATTGCATGATG
>CAZNVI010000067.1:0-4765 GCA_964576705.1 uncultured Gammaproteobacteria bacterium
CAAATTTGCACTTATGTGCTATAATTATTAGTACCTCTTTCGTTTTGCTACTGGCGGCATTTTTCCACGATTGATTAAGGATTCCTTTTTCTGTGCTTTTCGTGCAAAATTGAAAGAGTAGAGTATATGAATGATGTTATTCAGGTAAAAAATTTGATAAAGCAGTTTGGTCCGCAGGAAAGCGGATTCACAGCTGTCGATGATATATCTTTTTCAGTTAAAGAAGGTGAGATATTGGGTTTTTTGGGGCCGAATGGAGCCGGAAAAACGACTACAATCCAGATGTTATTAGGCGTACTTACTCCAAGTAAAGGAGTTATTAAGTATTTCGGCAAGGAATTATTCAGTCATAAGGAAGAAATCTTGGAGAAGGTAAATTTTTCAACCACTTATACCAATCTTCCATGGGTTCTATCTGTTTGGGAAAATTTGACATTCATATCTTATCTCTATGAAATTCCTGATAGAAAAAAGCGTGTCTGGGAGATTATTGAATTATTTAAACTCAAAGACCTAGCGAAAAAGAAAATGTCTGAGTTATCAGCCGGTCAAAAAACCAGAGTTAATTTAGCTAAAGCATTTGTCAATTTTCCTAAGGTGTTGCTTCTCGACGAACCGACTGCGTCTCTGGATCCCGATATCGCAAGTTATATTCGAAATATTATTACAGACTATCGTGAGAGGACGAAAGCTACGATTATGTGGACCTCTCATAATATGAGTGAGGTAGAGGAAATGTGTGACCGCGTAATTTTCATAAATAAAGGAAAAATAATTTCTGATGACACTCCGGATAAGCTTGCCAAATCTATAGAAGTCTCACACGTGGAATTGCTGGTCAGAGATGGCATGAAACGAACGGAGGAGTTTTGCAAGAATAATAAATTTCCTTTTAAGTTACATAATAGGACTATAGTAATAGATGTGAATGAGAGTAAAATTGCAGAATTTCTACGTGGACTCATGGATGCTGGCGTTATATATGATGAAATAAGCATAGAAAAGCCGACTTTAGAAGATTATTTTTTACAAACAGCAGGACAATATGAAAATACATAGAATTTACGCAATCGTTTTGAGATATTTATTTTTATTCAGGAAAAGCTTTGATAGGTTAAGCGATGCCTTCTATTGGCCGACTATTGATTTATTGGTGTGGGGTTTAACCAGTACCTATCTTCGGTCTTTTGCCCCTGATACTTCACCGATTATATTAATCATAGTTTCTGGGATTTTACTTTGGCTTATTACGTGGAGAGCGCAATATGAGATATCCGTGGGGCTTTTGGAGGACTTATGGAACCAAAATCTTATAAATATTTTCGTTTCGCCTTTAAAGTTTTCAGAATGGATCGCTGCTTTTTTAATTACCGGTATAGTTAAAGCCTTGATGAGTATAGCATTTGCCTCCATGGTAGCTTATCTACTTTATAATGTGCATATTTTTTCATACGGGATATATCTCATTCCCTTTTTCGCATCCCTTATGCTTACAGGATGGGCGATAGGGTTTTTCGTCGCTGGATTGATATTAAGATTCGGTACCAGAATACAAACCCTAGCCTGGTCTTTTGTGGCTTTATTTTCACCTTTCGCGGCGATTTATTATCCGGTTTCTATATTACCTATCTGGGCACAAAAAATTGCTGCATTAATCCCGATTAGTTATATTTTCGAAGGTTCTCGTGAAATTATTGCTACGGGAAATATGGATTTAAATAAATTAATAATAAGCTTTGTGCTGAATATCATCTATATAGTCTTTTCTTTACTATTTTTAGCAAATAGCTTTAAGAAGGTATTAAATAAAGGCTTAGTCAGGGTGGAATAAGTATTTAATTCTTAACTATATTAAAAAACATAAAGTGTTTTTTTAATAATTAATTTTGTACATCTTCGCATAATTAATTTGTTTTATTAAGGTGATTTTATTTACTTTTTCCATATTATTTATTGCTTCTCCAAAGTTTTCATTACTTTCTAGTAATTGCGTGACCCACTGATTTGGGTGTAAATCGACGATTAGTAATTCTGGTTTTCCGGCGAAATCTAACCACCAGCAAAGTTTTTTTCCACATGGATCACCTTCAATTTCATGTAGTGCAGGATATGCTAAATATATGTAACTTCTATGGCTAAGATGGGGTACGATATTTTGTGCCGCAGCTATACTTGCGCTTGAGGGAATTTCTACAAATAATCGCTTATTATCATCCATCCAAGTTTCTGTTTTCCAATAAATTGATTTTGATAATTTATTTAATGCAAAATGAAAATAAAACTGGAAAAAAAGTGCTACGATCACCATGATAAAGGATATTAATTCAGCAGAAAATATTCTTTTCCCGATTTTTTTGAGTAAGTTAAAACCATCAAGTGTCCCTAGTAAAAGTATTGACGCCAAGATTCCTCTATGATGCATAAATGGACTCCACATTCTTTCAAATGTTTTACCTGTCACAAAATACTGCGCTAAGTCGAAGGTAATGCCTAATATGGCACCAGGTGATAAAAGAGGTACGAAGGAATACCAACTGAAAGAATATAACCATACGTTCCGTTTGTCTGGTGCATCAAAAAAATTTAAAAAAAGCTTTATTGGATTACTTTCAACCTCTGGAGTATATTCAAAGCCAATTGGAGATATTAATTTTATAATCTGTACAGCCATAATGCTTGCTATAATCCCTGATACTATAAATATTAATCCTAATCGCCTATATTTTTTTTGAAGAATATAGACAAACCCTATTGAAGCCAGTGCGAAACCCATATTCTCTTGGGTAAGAAGAAGTAATATGAAAGTTAAAATAAATAACCTCTTGCGATTGGTTTCTAAAAAAAATAACATCCACGCGATTAGACCTACGGCTATTGAAATCGGATGAAAATCAAAAAATACAATGAACTGAATTCCATAAAAAAGACTATATATAAAACTCAAGTTTAACCCGACAATTGAAGAATATCCTCTGTTTTTGATAAGTAGAAAAAAAGGCAAGGCAGAAATACTCACCCAAATAGCCTGAAATATCAATAATATTTTCACATTATCCCAAATCCAATATAACGGCGCTAATAAAGGTAGAGTTAACGTTAAATGGTCACCAAAGATAATACGGTTTTTTATGGTGTTAAAAGGATATTGAAATTTAGAGTATTGCCATAATGCTTGGTCATATAGGCCCAAATCAAAAGCACCTGATTGAAAATTATTATGACGGATAATTGAGAGGCTGGAATAGAGGATAGATAGTAATATAATCCAAGTAATTAGACAATAAAGCGCGTTTTGGTTTAGAAATTTGAAAATGTTTATGTTAAATAATTTTTCTTTCAACATGATTCTTAAAAACTCAAGAATATAGTATAGGTAAATTATATTTAGATATTTCGTTTGCCCAGAATGACAAAATTTAATAACTTTAGTACAATACAAGGGTACTATGTTAAAAGATAAACTACAAGATGATCTCAAGCAGGCCATGCTGGCTCGTGATGCACTTAAGACCTCAGTATTAAGGATGCTGAAATCTGCGGTAGGATATTATGAAATAAATAAAGGCGGAGCTGGCTACGAAGCTTCTGACGAAGATGTCTTAGTAGTCATAAATAAAGAGGCCAAGCAGCGACGTGATTCAATTGAGCAATATACTACAGGCGGAAGACAGGAGCTGGCTGATAAAGAAACTAAGGAACTGGAGATACTTAAAAGCTATCTTCCAGAACAAATGGGTAATGAAGAAATCACTAAACTTGTTGATGAAGCTTTATTGCAGATGGGCGCATTCAGTATGCAAGATATAGGAAAAGTGATGGGTGTTTTAACACCAAGAGTTAAGGGTAAGGCTGATATGGGATTGGTCAGTAAATTAGTCAGAGAAAAACTACAAAATACATGATTTCCTCATATTTTCGAAGGATCGCTAATTATTCTACGATTCGTTTTATCTTAGAGGTAACTGCTTTAGCTTTCGTATCGCGTTTCTTGATAGTGCTTCCGGTCGTCATTATCTTATCTTTATTTGGGGTTGATATGGGTAGTCCGAATATTGAAAGATTAGATTTAGAAAATAATTTTACTGAGACTGTGATTTTTGCGGTAATCGTGGCGCCTTTTGTGGAGACTTTATTATTCCAACTGCTGCCTCTAAAAGTACTTAAATTTTTCCGTGTACCGCTCTACATGGCCGTATTTTTTACTACTCTTATTTTTGCCTATGTTCATTTAGATGACGGTTTGATCAATTTCATAGGCATGATTCCAATTGGTTCCTTGTTTGTTTGGTCATTTGTGGTTAGGGAAAAAAAGTCCTTATTTAATGCAATTTTTTCAGTTTTTATTATACATAGCTTAACGAATCTTCTTGCGACCGTAATTTATTTAATGGGAAGATAAATATATTATCTTCTTACAAAGAGTACAGCGTTTGGAATATTTCTTCCGGGACCAGCTTTATATCCGCCTGACCAAAGAGCAGTGGAACCTCCACTATCGAGGTTTAGGGCATTTTCAAGGCCTAATGCTTTAAGTGCATAGGCATTTTCAGCTACAGTCGCGTTATGGGTTACCCCTATATAAACAGTACTTCCTTTATTACCGATAAAAGATCTTGCCCCTTTACTGCCCTTTTTCGGATCACCATCTCCGCCAAAGACAATTGATCCACCTGATAAAAGGAGTGGTTGGTTGGCGATCACGCCATCTATTCCGGTATCACGACCCCAGTCAAGACTCCTTCCCATAAAACGTGCCCAGCCGCTA
>CAZNVI010000068.1:0-3132 GCA_964576705.1 uncultured Gammaproteobacteria bacterium
GGTAAGCTGAAAAATGGTTATAACATGTGTTATTACTGTCTTTCGGCTTACCACGGTTTTGTGGAGAGCCTCATCTAGGTATTCTCAGAGAGTATCTAGGCTTGCCGGAAGGCAAGGAGATTTAAGAATGTTAACCGTTGCGCCGATCCAGTGGTTCATATCGGTAGTTATAACTGCCGTGATTCTGGTCGTCTTGGCGATCTATATTCGTAGGAAGCCTGAGGCATGGGAAAATTTCAGCATAATTTTCCTCCTATTAGGCTTGTTCGGTATCGCTTTGTCAATTGTAGCTGTGCTCCTTATGAGCCCAGATACACCGCTGAGCGATAAAAACGTTTGGATTTTCCCTAAACTTACCGGTGTCTCATTTACCCTATGTTTCATTTGTTACGTGCTTAACAAATGGAGAATCCGTCGCAATAAGTGATTAGCTTAGCTAATTGTTCCATGTGAGCAATTAGGATGCTATAGGAGAATAGCATGAGCATGACTTGGGAAACGATCAATAGAATCTTCGGGATTGCAATAGGACTGCTAATCCTAGCAGGGATCGTCTACATGTGGCTTGATCCTATGCGCCGCTGGGCCATGGGAATTGTCGCATTGATTATCGGAGTAATGACTTTTGCTCTAACAATAGTCACAGTCTTCGCCCTCGGCGCAGACAGCGGCCTCAGCCCATTCCAGGCGCTTTTACTGGGAATAGCCGCTGTTGTTGTATTCGTTTTTGGTCTTGTCTGTGTCAAGACATCAGGAGAAGAGTTTTTATAAGCTCGGCCTGAACAAGGTTGAGCTTCTGTGAGCGAAAAGGACTCTAGGCCTAAAGCGGTTTAAAAGTCTTGATTGCCCACCTATTCCCCCAAAGGAGAGAAAATCCCCTGCGGGGGATTTTTTTGGCTTACTAGCATTTAATTTGACTATTGCAATCCATGCATGATATTGTTAATTTATAATCAGTAAATAGTATTTTATTGTTCGCTGTTCTCTTATAACATAAATATGAAAATTCTAATTGTCGATGATGACGAAGCTATAACACTCATATATACCACAGCCTTGAATAAAGCAGGCTATGAAGTAGTATCTTCTACGACTGGCCTTGGTGGAATAGAAAAAGCGAAAAGCGAAAAACCAGACCTAGTTTTACTTGACCAAGTCCTCACAGACATCCCCGGAAACGAAGTATTACGCACACTTAAAGCAGATCCGGAAACGAAAGACATGGCTGTAGTTATCCTTTCCAACTACACTCAGAATCAGCAAATGAAAGAAGCAATCCAAATAGGCGCTCTGGACTATATGCTTAAATATCAGATAGACCCTGAATACTTAATAGAACGCGTAGGCGATTTACTTAAAGAATCTAAAGTAAACGAACTTCTGACTACACCTGATGCTCCAAGTACTGAAACATAATATTGGATTAAATTCTAAATCCTAATTTCTAAATTCTAAATAAATCCAAAATCATAATTTCCTAATGAATTAAACAATTTATTTTTAGAAAATTTGAGATTGTTTAGGATTTGGCATTTAGTATTTAAGGCTTAGTATTAAATAGGACATTATATCCTGTGAATTTATTAATTATCCTTCTTTTCATATGTAATCTACTTTTAGGCACTTTATCGCTGATACTCTATCGCCGTCTAAAAACCGTAGATACCGAATATAAAGCAAGAGAAGCTACCAGTAAAGATCAGTTTTATGAAATAGTCCACGAATTAAGAGCTCCTATGACAGCTGTAAAAGATGCATCCATACTTCTTTCAGACATGCCAGGTAAACTTACACCAGAAGAACAAGCTAAAATGCTTACCCTTATTAAAAATGAGTGCCTGAGGCTTCTTGATCAGATATCATCTTTCCTAGATGCTTCAAAAGTAATGACGAATAAGCTCACCATTCAAAAAACACCAGGCGATCTTAAGAACCTGCTTTTAGAAAAGGTCATGATGTATTCACCTCAAGCCAAGGCTGCTGGACTTGAATTAACTACCGACATAGATCCTGCAATTCCTCTCGTTATGTATGACCCTAAATATATGAGCCAGGTAATAAATAACCTTATCTCAAACAGTCTTAAATATACACCCACAGGCGGTAAGATTACTGTTAGTGCCAAGATGACTGATAATACAGTCTTCGTATCGGTTTTTGATAATGGACTAGGCGTATCTGATGAAAAACAAAAAGAATTATTCTCTAAATTTGCATCAATTAATTCCTCCAAGGATTCCGCTGTCGCATCCTCTGGACTGGGGCTATATGTAGCTAAAGGCATTATCGAAGCACACCAAGGAAAAGTAACTGTAGAAACACATGAGGGAAGAGGCTATAAAGTTTCATTCACCATTCCCCTTCAATCTCTCCCTACTTCGCTTTCTCAACCTGCTGCATAATCAAAGCTTAGCTTTCTAAGAAAGCTAAGCTTTAGTCGCGTTTAACCTGCCAGGACTTGCCGTCTGTTACTATCTCTATATCCCCTATCTCATCCGTCCTTAATATCTTAATCTCTTGATCTCTTAATGTCTCCAAAACTTCTTTAGCCGGGTGGCCGTAATTATTCTCTCCGACAGAAATTATAGCAAGGGTAGGATCTATTTTTTTCAGTAAAGCCGGTGTCAAACCGAACCTCGAACCATGATGCGGGACCTGTAAAACCTCAATCGGATCTGGTTGCGTCTTAAACGATGTATCTATTATCTCAGTATCATTATCACCTGCGAAATAAAGATCGAACTCTTTATAGCTTAAATGCTGTATTAGGGATGCTTGCTCCCCTCTTTCTGCGATTAATCTATTTGGGCTGACTATATCTAGAAGCTCTCTTGAAGGACTTCTCACATCTATCCTGACCCCATCAGTTTCCAGAAAATCTCCCTGAAATACTTTCTTATTTACGGAATGTTCATAGCTTATTTTCTCAATTAATCCTTTATAAGAATCCGTACTATGCGATAAATCTTCTGTATCAAAAGTTAAAACAATGTATCTATCTAAAACAAATTGCATCCCGAAGAAATGATCATCATGCGGATGCGAAAGGATCATTTTATGAATCGTCCGATCCCAAAGCGGCATATGTGAGGCGAGGCAAGAAAGTACTGATTTATCAGGACCTGCGTCAAT
>CAZNVI010000068.1:3232-4567 GCA_964576705.1 uncultured Gammaproteobacteria bacterium
AATAAGTAATATCCTATCCAAATAAATGAATTCGAATTTTCTACGTTTATCATTATTTTAAATCTATCAAACCATATTACTACTATTTCAAAGTATGTCAAAAGTGGGGTTGCAAAAATAGCGATAAATTGCCCAATCTGAGTAAAAATTAGACCCAAAAATACACTTATCATGCCTATCACCATGAGAATCGGGATAGTCCATAAAACAAAAAGATTTATGACTATTGACATTAAGTTAATAGACCCGAAGTTCGATAGTAAGATAGGCACACTCCCTACTTGAGCTGCAAGTGTGGTATTAAAATCGTCTCTTAAGCTCCCGAATTTTTTAAGCTTCTTCAGCATCTCATCGAATATCGGTTTAAGCTCAATAATCCCTAATGTGGCCAGAAAAGATAACTGAAATCCGATGTCAAATAACCATGACGGATTTATAAATAACATAATGACAGCTGTAATAAGCAGTGTATATACAGATGACTTCTGCCGACCTATTATCCCAGCTCCAAACGTAATTCCGGCTAAAATAGCAGCCCTAACTATAGATGCTTCAAATCCCGCGATAAAAACATATAGCACTATTCCAAACACAGAAGCCATAAGTGCGTATCTTCGCTCTAAGAAATTTCCGGTGATTAAAAACAAAGCTGCGGCAAGTATACTGACGTTCATGCCAGATGCTGCGATCACATGTATGACCCCTGCATCACGAAGTATCTTAAGAAACTCGTCCGGCATATCCTGCTTTATGCCGAAAACTATCCCCAAAAGTAACGAGGCTTGAGTCGGTGACAGAACACTCGAGAATATCTCAACCGCACGGTTTCTGATCCGGAGGAAAAAATCCATAAAAGGATTAGATCTCGTGGGGAGCTTTCGGATTTTCGGATATGAAAGATTATAAAACACCCTAACGTCTTTATCAGATACCTTGATGGCGCCTCGTATCTGGACTGTATCGTTATAATGATAAATCGGGTATTTCATGGTCGATACAAATATTCGATGAGTTTTCACATTAACCGAGAATCTTTGGGTCTTTCCTGCTATCTCAGGCTCATTGATAATCTTGGTTGTTATAACCACCTCTTGTCCGTCAATTAATTCAGGTATAGCTTTATAGAAAGTGTAAAAACGAAGTAATAACAGGCTTAAGATTAAAAGCAGAAATAATAAATAATATCTCAGGCTCATGATTAATCTTATTGTAGAGCAATTTTATGCTTATGTCTTAATCATCATATTTGCCCACATCCTATAATTATTATATAATCACTTTGTTCTTTAACAAGTTTTTCTGGCAGGCTGGAGATGAAAGTAAATATATATTTAC
>CAZNVI010000069.1:0-4475 GCA_964576705.1 uncultured Gammaproteobacteria bacterium
AACCTAATAATGATAGTAAAGAAACACGATCAGATGGAGTAAAGCAATTCTGGCAACAAGCAGTCTCAGCGCTTAAAGAAAGCTCAACCTAAATAATCTCTTAGTTTATTTCCACGTGAGGGATGGCGAAGTTTTCTTAAAGCTTTCGCTTCGATCTGACGTATTCTTTCACGCGTTACAGCAAACATCCTACCAACTTCTTCAAGTGTCTTTGGCCTTCCATCTTTTAGTCCGAACCGTTCTTCGAGAACCCTTCTCTCGCGGTCTGAGAGAGTCTGTAGGACTTGATCTACTTGTTCTTTAAGTAATTCCTTAGATGCTGCATCAAAAAGTGTAGGTGCAGACGAATCATGAATGAAATCTCCCAATTTACTATCCTCTTCATCGCCCACAGGCGATTCAAGACTGGCAGGATTTTGGGAAATCTTTATGATTTCAAGCGCTTTCTCAGGTTCTATTCCTAAAACCTTCGCCACTTCTTCAGGCGTAGGTTCACGTCCCAATTCCTGCATAAGCTTTCTTGAAGTTCTTAAAAACCGATTAATATTCTCTACCATATGTACTGGAATTCTAATTGTACGTGCCTGATCAGCAATTGCGCGGGTTACTGATTGCCTAATCCACCAAGTTGCATATGTCGAAAACTTAAATCCTCGCCTCCAGTCATACTTCTCAACTGCGCGAATCAGCCCTTGATTCCCTTCTTGAATAAGATCTAGAAGTGTCAAACCCCTTCCAATATATTTCTTCGCAATTGAAACAACCAAGCGAAGATTTGAATTAATCAACTGCTGCTTTGCTGCTTTATCGCTTTTTTCAACGCGCTTAGCTAACTCAATCTCCTGGTCAAATGTAAGTAAAGGAATCCGACCTATTTCCTTAAGATACATCCTGACAGGATCTGAGACAGTCCCCTCCGTTAAAACCGTAAGGGCCTCAAGCTCCTTTTCTAAATCTTCGATAGACTTCTGGTCATCCTTTTCTTGCGCCACTGATTCAAAAACGTCAACGCTTGAATGCATTAATTTGTCGTAAAGAGTATCAAGCTCAACTAAATGCTCTTCAGGACGGGAGAATATACCCAAAATCTCGTCTTGGGTGATATACCCACGTTTTTTTGCAGTAGCGACAATATCTGTGAGTATAGCTGGGGATTTGGCCTTATTAGTATTCATTTTCCAACAAATAGAAACCCATTTTCATGGGTGAATTAGATTGTAGCAGAATATGCCCAGAAGACAAGGGGGAATTCAATCCTTCAGTTGTGCCACCAAGCTGGAATACTCTTCCCTCATTTTTTCTGATTCATTAGTTCGACCCTCAGCCTCGTTTGTCTTTATTGCAGCAGATAACTCCTTCATTCTCTCCTTTAAATAAAGAGATTTTAACTGTTCTGCTGTTTTTTTGGCCTCTAGCACATATTTATCTATTTCCGAAAATGTAGGTAAAGGATATAAAAGCGCTGTATTGTAAATGTCCAAAAATTCTGTTGGCAAACTGACACTAAATTGTCCTGGATCAACTCCCTTCTCTACGTACTCAAGGTAATAAGATATAAGCTTCTGATAAGCACGTGTATTTGCAATGTAGGCAGATAAAACACTCCAGGCAGTCTTAGCACATAAAAGAGGATCAGGCGCTTGAAAGATAAGCGCTATGAGATATTCTCCTAAAATCTCTTCCCTGCTCCTTTTGTTTTTTATCGATTCTACGGCTACTTCTTCTATAGTTTTTTTCGTCAATTTTGACAATTCTTCAACTATACTTTCATAAGTAGTTTCAATGCTGGTGCTTAATTTACGCAGATAGTGCTCTTTCACGATGGCATTTTTGATATCGTCAATTATAGGAAGTAGGGTTTCGGCAATTTTTCGTTTCCCTTCAGATGTAGATGCCGAGCTTATCTTAAGTGTTCTCTCAAACATAAAATCATAAACACTAATGTCTTGCTCAACCGCTTTCTTAAATTCAATTGGGTTTATTTTCAAAGCTTCATCTGGATCTTTTCCCGAAGGTATCACCACAACTGTTGTATTTATCTGTTTCCTGGAAAGAACCGGCAAGCTTCTTATTATGGCTTCCTGTCCCGCAGAGTCACCATCAAAGCAAATTGTTACTTTATCAGCGTAGCGAGAAAGAAGATTTATTTGCTCCTCAGTAAGCGCAGTACCTTTTACAGCCAATACATTTGTAATACCTTCCCGAAAGCAACTCATCACATCAAATTCTCCCTCGACAAGTATCGCCTGATTTGATTTCCTTATCGAATCTTTAGTTATATTCAGACCAAAAAAATGAGTTCGTTTATGATAAATCATCGTATCTCGTGTATTTATATATTTTCCACCAAACGCAATATTTTCATCCAGTATTCGACCGGAAAAACCAAGAACGTTTTCTCGATAATCGATTAGAGGAAAAATGAGTCTATTCTTAAAGAAATCTGAAAGTCCATTTGTATAAGAAACAGCCAATCCTGCATCAACAACATCTTCTTTCTGGATTCGTTTTTTCTGCAGCAGATATCGGATAAGTGCCTTGCCGGAAGAGGGCGCAAAGCCTAGTTTAAAAGTCTTCACCAGTTTTTCATTTATACCCCGTTTTTCTAAGTAATCATAAGCTGCTTTCCCTGCATTATGCTTGGTTAGAATATAATGATAAAATTCTGCAGCTATAGCATTCACTTTGTATAACTGCTCTTTTTTTGCAGAAGTTGAGGAATCTGCGAAATTAGTCTGAATCAACTCAACCCCGGCTTGTTTCGCTAAGTATCTTAGCGCCTCAGGAAATTCCAACCGCTCAAAATCCATTAGGAATGTATAGATGTCTCCACCTTTTTGACAACCGAAACAATGCCAGATCTGCCTATCCGGGGAGACCACGAAACTTGGCGTTTTCTCACCATGGAACGGACAAAGACCATGAAAGTTTTTCCCCGCCTTCTTTAACGGAACAAAGTCTGAAATAAATGAAACTATATCAAGCTTTTCGCGAATTTGTGACACCTGATCCATAAATGAAAAGAGTTATGAGTGACGAGTCCTGAGTTATGAGTTGATGGCCACTTGACTTATAACTTATAATTTATAACTCGTAACTTGTTTTATTTGCCTTCATTGTAGCATGCTAGTGTTTGATTTTCTTAATTCAATTCATTAGAATGTTAAGTCCGCATATGAAATATAAAGCATTGATTTGTGATTACGATGGAACTCTTGTTACATATGGAGAATCAAATTACCCATCAGAAAAAGTTCTCTCTGCCTTAAGGCACGCAAGCGAAAAAGTATTTGTAGGAATTGCTACTGGCAGACCTCTTTTTAAACTCAGATACATCCTTCCACATCTCCCCTTAACAAGTCCTTGCATAATAAACGGAGGTGCTCAGATTTATGATCCGAAAACTGATAAAATTATAAATGAGTTTCCTCTTGAGAATAAAGATCTTGAAATTTTAAAAAATAAAATACTTGAGCTTAATCTCCCGCTTGTAATAAACGACGGAGAAAAAGATTATAAAATAAAAAGTAAATTACCAAAAAAATCCCTAGGAGGCTTCATTTATGGACTTACCTCATATCAGGCAGAAAAGATTTTAGATTTTAACTACAAAGTCCCTTCAATTGCTCTTCATAAGCTACGTGATTGGAAAGAGGACAAATATGAAATTAATATAAATCATGTCGCTGCAACAAAACAACACGGTATAAGCGAGATCGCAAAAATCATGGGGATTGAAACTCATGAAATCATCAGTATAGGTGATAGCTATAATGATTTTCCGCTGCTTATGGCGTCTGGATTAAGAGTAGCTATGGGTAATGCGTTTTCTGATCTTAAAGAAATTGCTCACTATATAGCCCCAAGCGTTCAGCAGGATGGTGTTGCGGACGTAATACAGAAATTCGTTTGTGAAGAAAAATAATTAAATTCTTCGGCTCTGAAGGTAGTCCGTAAATATCATAAATACAATAAGAGTGATAGGAGCTACAAGTAGCCAGGCCATAAGTAAGGGTATAATGTAATCTCCCATGCTGTCATTTTACAAAGAAAATTATTGATTATTGTAATTATTCTGTAATAAAAATGAATGTAAACTGAACCCTCAACTTTCTTTTGATAATTTAACCCTTTACTTATTAATAAGTTAAATTATTCATTAAATCACAAAAAAAACAAATTACTAAATCGATGTATAATAGTTCTATGACCAGCCAAAGCCTGACTTCTCAGAAATGTGAACCCTGCGAAGGAAACGTCAAGCCTTATAACTCAGAACAAATAGCGATATATAAATCGCAGGTGCCTCTCTGGGATGTGATAGAAAACAAAAAGCTAGTTAGAGAGTTTAAGTTAAAGAATTTCCTAGAAGCTCTAGATTTTGTGAAAAGAATTGGAGAAATCGCAGAGCTTGAGGGTCATCATCCAGATATTAATTTACATAATTGGAATAAAGTAACTGTCACGCTATGGAC
>CAZNVI010000070.1:0-4449 GCA_964576705.1 uncultured Gammaproteobacteria bacterium
GCCAATCTCCCCCCAGCCAAATAATACTCCCTTTTTACTTGAGTCTTAAGTCTTGAAATTTTATTCTGCAGCTCTACCGGTGGATAAATAACTATCGCATCTTTTTTATAGAATTTAAAAATTCTACTTTTTACCTCTTCAGAATTAGCGATAAATTGATCGACATTTTGTGCATACTTGAAATCCAACATTCTTAGGAAATGATTTACAGTCTCAGCTATAACTCTAATTAAGATATTCTTCTTCCAATTTCTTGCTGTTAAATATCCGTAAAGATAACGGGGAGGCGTATGGCAGTAAGTTATAAACTTAGTTTCAGTCTCTTTTAATTCATTGCTACTTTTTGTTTTTCGCTTATAACTTCCTGCTATTGCGTTTGGAAAATATGCACCTGTTGCAGATATGATAACCACATCGAATTCCGAAAAATCAAATTGCCTGAAAGCTACAGACGAAATTAATCGAAATGGACTAATAAGCTTCTCCTTAAAAGGGATTTTCTGAAGAAATGATGTACGAATATCCCATCCACCATCTTGCGGATTAAACCTTTCTCTGTGAGGTCCTAAAAACTTCGGTAGATATACACTCGTAAAAACAGGAGCATCAGGGTAAATCTCATGCAGCGTTTCAAGTACCCTTTCAGCCCCACCGTATTCTTTTATATAATCATGAACTAGTGCAATTTTCATATTTTATTAATCTATTAACGAGTTATTGATTAACGCGTTAATAATTTGCAAACCCGTTAACTCGTTAATAAAAAATATTACAATAACCCTAACTGTTCTCCATTCTTGTTTTCATTCACGTCCTTAAAAAGGGGTCCAAACCTTCTAATCAAACTATCAAATCCAAACAATTGAAATACTTCCATAGCACCTTTCGTATTAAAATCTATCCACTTACTCTCCTCAACTCTGCATGTCAATGGTACATCTATAACTATAGTCGCAAGCTTCTTTGCTAGCGCTGCCTGCTCAGCATCAATTGCGAGCTTTTCAGCAATTTTCGGTGGTAATTCCCCTAAGTTTTCATACATGTATTCAAAAGTCTGGAATTTCGAAAGTAAGCTACTTGCGGTCTTTGGGCCAATACCCGAAACACCGGGATACCCATCTGAAGCGTCTCCAACCAATGCTTTGTAATCTATAAACTGAGATGGTTTGACGCCGAATTTCTCCTCCACAGCTTCCTCATCATATAATTTAGTCTCCTTAACTCCTACAATTGGCATAAGAACCTTAGTGGTTTTATTCACAAGCTGAAGTAAATCCCGATCCCCCGTCAGTATAATTGTCTCAATTTGTTTATTTGTATTATTGGTATGTATTTTCGCCACTTGAGTAGCGAGCGTTCCGATAACATCATCAGCTTCATAACCTTCAATCTCAAAAATAGATATGTTCATTTTCACTAAAGCTTCATGAATCATCACAAATTGCGATATCAAATCATCAGTAAGTGATGGTCTTCCGCTTTGATATCCAGCATAAAGAGCCTGTCTATGAGTTGGCTTACTGATATCGAAGCTGACTATCACATACTCAGGTTTTAGATTAGTTATAACAGTAAAGAACATACTCAGAAATCCATAAAGAGCATTTACGACAGTTCCGTCAGGAGATGTAAGCGGGGGCAAAGCATGATAGGCTCTATGCACAATTGCATTCCCATCAATTAAAAGAAGTTTATGCATATTAGAATTATATCAATTAAGAAGTATTTATGATTTAGGGAGTTTGGCGACTTTTGCCTTTGGAAGATTTTTCTCACCTACCAATGTTACGAAATCTTCAGACTCAATAGTTTCTTTCTTAAGAAGCTCAATAGCTACAACATCCAATTTGTCTTTAATTCCTTTTAAGATATCCATTGCCTCTATAAAAGCTTTGTCCATAATCGCTTTTACCTCCAAATCTATTTTTGCTTGCATTTCCGGAGATACATCTGTCGGCTCATACATCATTCGACGTTCTGTATCTAAATTAATAGGTCCTAATTTACTCATACCAAACCTTGTCACCATTGCGCGTGCTACTTCCGTCGCCTTGGCTATATCATCAGATGCACCTGTAGAGATCGTATCAAATATCAAAGTCTCTGCTGCACGTCCACCAAGCATGACGGCTATTTGCTCAAGTAAGTGTATCTCTGTCTCATGAGTTCTCTCAATTGGTTCCATCATTGTGTGCCCTAGACTCATACCACGAGAGATGATAGAAATTCTATGAACTGGATCCATATGCGGCATATACCAGCTGACCATGGCATGCCCAGCTTCATGATACGCGGTCATTCTTCTATCTTCTTCTGTCTGCAGCCTTTTTTTCTCAGGTCCCAGTTTCACTTTCGTTGCTGCTTCTTCAAGATCTTTCATGTCAATTGCTTTTTTATTCAACCTGGCAGCTAAGATCGCAGCTTCATTTAGCATATTCTCTAAATCTGCACCTGAAAATCCGACAGTTCTTTTTGCCACCTTCTCCCAGACTACGTCCGCTATAAAGGGTTTTCCTTTTGCATGAATTCCTAATATAGCTTTTCTACCCTCTATATCTGGAAGATCAAGCATTACTCGCCTATCAAACCTTCCCGGTCTTATCAAAGCAGGATCCAAAACATCAGGCCTATTGGTAGCTGCTATCACCACTATCTGTTCGTTTTGAGTAAATCCATCCATCTCAACAAGAATCTGATTGAGTGTTTGCTCGCGTTCATCATGTCCCCCCATGAATCCCGCACCACGCTGTCTACCTATAGCATCAACCTCATCAATAAAGATAATTGAAGGCTGGCTTTTTTTCGCAGTATTAAAAAGATCTCTCACGCGAGATGCGCCAACTCCTACAAGCATTTCCATAAATTCAGATCCTGCCATAGAGAAGAATGCGACATTCGCCTCCCCCGCAGTCGCTCTTGCAAGTAGTGTTTTCCCTGTACCGGCAGGGCCTATCATAAGTACCCCCTTAGGAGTTCTCGCTCCCATAGCTTTATACTTTGCAGGATTTTTAAGAAAATCTACGACCTCAGTAAGCTCCTGCTTAGCCTCGTCCACTCCCGCTACATCCGCAAATGTAGTTTTTGGCATATCCTTAGAGAAAAGTTTTGCTCTGGATTGACCAAATGAAAATATATTTTCCTGTGCTCCCCTGGCCTGTCTAAATATGAAGTAGAAAAAGGCGATCATTAAAACGACGGGGAGAATTGCCGATGCTAGGTTTATCCAATTATTCAAACCTGATTCATCTTTGACTGTTACCTTCGTATTCTTTAGCTGAACTCCTGCATCGCTAAATAATGCATAAACATCTGATCCCCTTTCTTTAGCTGCTTCAACTGTCCTATCTTTTTCTTTCACAACAAGTTTGTCGCCATTTACTACTATCTCACTGACTTGACCACGCCTTACATCGTTTATTACCTCAGAAATTGAAACTGATTGATAGGAATTATAATCTCCTGAAAAACCACTAAAAAGTAGGAGTGCGAAAAATGCTATAAATCCATATAGAAGTAAGTTTTTCCAGGAGGGTTTTATCTTTACTTTGATTATTTTTTTCTTATTATTTAGAGGATTTTTTTTACCATTTCCTGCCATAATCTTACCGAGTATATCATACAACCAAATCTGTTGCTATAATCTTAACACAACTTAGTAGACAAATATATATTTTCTACCGGGCTTATCCGATAAATAAATGCTATCTAAGTAAAATAGAAATTCATTGACTTGAATAACAAATAGTTACTATAGTTTAAGTACTATAACATGACAATCTTGTCTTTAGTGAAAATAGTTTTCTGTAGCTTAAAAAGGCCTTGGAGGTTGAAAGGCAGAGTTTCTCCGTTGTTACTTATAGTTTTTGTAGTAACGGGTATTGTTGGAATCGTCGGTGGCGCGCTATCGTCGGAAGATAGAAGCTCTTTGCCGGCCAACGCAAATCAGGCATCAGATAGCAGAAATGACAGCGCAGCACAAAGAAATACAGCATCAGAACCAACTCAAAATCCAATGAGTATGGAAACTTTTTGGATTACTCCTACTCCCTTTACCGCTTCCGCATCTATTTCACCTACTTCCTCTTCTATGCCATCATGCAATCAAACCATTTCAGACACTATGCTGATAATCGATAAATCAGACTCAATGAATATAGACAATAAGATGAATCTTACTAAAGCAGCAGCCATTCGATTTGTTGATGCTATTTCTGTAAACACACAAAGCAGAATAGGTGTCACAACTTTCGCTGACGCAAGTAAACTCACAAGCACCCTCACCAATAATTTTTCATTTGTTAAAATCGGTATCAATTCAATTTTTACTGCTGGATTTACATGTATTCACTGTGGAATATTTACAGCTAATGAAGATATTGCAGTCAAGAAAAGAACGGGGATTATTCCTAACGCTATAATATTAACTGATGGTAAAGCTAATAAATATTA
>CAZNVI010000071.1:0-4442 GCA_964576705.1 uncultured Gammaproteobacteria bacterium
TACCGTCTTTTGCGATTTGTACTATTCTACTGTTTCCTCTATCCAGTACATAAATATTTTGAATATCTTCTGTCGTATAAATTTGTGAAGGATTATTTATCCCATCAAGTCCTTTAATCTCGAATTGATCACTCACGCCTTTAGTGTATTTATTTATTTTTCCGTCAGATGAAAGTATCCAGACAGATCCATCTATACTCATGCTTACTGCTTTTGAAAGATCAGGTTTCGAGACGGTGAAATAATCAGCTTTTCCGTATCCACCTTGTGCTATGATAAATTTTATAAGACCATTGGTTTTATCAAGAACATACATGTTGCCTAGAAAAGTTCCAAGCGACACGGGCTGCTTCCAGTCATCTTCATTTTCTATCAGTTCTTTTTTAGTATTTGTATTTTTGTCTACAGAACTTATCGCAGTATCTGTTATGACATATACGAAATTATCATCTTCTGTCACTGATTTAGCTGTTTTTTCATCAATAAGTGCTTGAAGTACAGGAATTTCTTTCGTATCTATTTCTTCAGATTTTAAATCCTTACCTTGTGTAGGTTCTGATACTATTTCTCTGATTTTCTTTTGTAAATCTAAAAGCTTATCTGACTCTTCTGAATTACTTGGAAAAAGCTTTATGTTTTTATTGATAATAGAATCAGCATTATTTAAGATTTCTGTGGATAGCTTGGGATTTAGCGATTTGATTCCCATAGCTTCTTGATATTTTTCTTCGGCTTCCGAGTAAACGAGCGTGAAGTTTTTACGGATTTCTTCAGTTTTTCTTTCTTGGAAATTTGTATATAGACTATACGTAAGGATTATTGTGATAAGACCGGCTAGAATCAGCAAGATGAAGCTTTTCTTGTTGCCGCGTATTTTATTTGCAGGGATTAACTTACGTATTGCAGGCAATAGTGAATCTGTCTTAAATTTATTGTGTTTAGCCAGTGATCTTTCTGGTTTTGGATTTAAGACATTATACTCCTGTGAGTCGTCTTCTGTTTCAGAATCGGTAGGATACGGTTCGTTAGATGTTTCAGTCATATGAGCGGGCACACCGGTTATTGAGATAACTACAGCTGAAGCACCGCCGTCATCTGAATTATGCACATGGGGGGATAAAGTTTCGGCAATATCGTTTGGTAATGTTAATTCAAGCGCCGAACTCAATTCCTCATTCTTGATTAAATCTGTAAATTGCTTAGTCTGAATTACTATTACGTCATTTTGCTTGATGAATCCGGACGCGCTTGTGATGTTTTCATCTGTCTGGTTGCGGCTAAGTAACGTTGCTGTAGTACCGTCTCTTTTCATAATAATATTACCTGTGCCGTAAAGAAGAACATAAAGGATAGAATCTTTAATGAAAGATAGCGCGAGTGAAGTATCTACTTCATCCGGTACGTCTTTCACGCTAGCCGAAAGAGCCTGTTTTATGGTTTCCAGGTTCTTGGTCTCCAACCCGAAAAATTCCGCCTCAAGATTGTTTATGACCTGCTTGCCGAGCGTAGTTAAGGCAGTCTCATCTTCTTCTTTTGGGTTTGTTAATGAAAGAACCACGAAAAAATTACCGGCGTTGTATGCCTGTGACCAGGATGTGGGTGTGGGTGTTGCGACAATTTTTGCAAAGCTTAAATTTACTTTTAACATTTCTTAAAGTATAACAAGAGATATAAGTAAAAGCGAAAGTACTGCGAGAAAGTACACAACCGCAAAACTAAATAAAACTTGCGAAGCTTTTCCCGAATGCACATACACGAGTCGATTAAGCGCTTTTACCTGTATTAGGAGGATAAATGTAAACGTTAGATATAAAAAAAGTATTATTAAAATTACTATCTTTAAGGCTATGATTAGATTGAATACTTCGATGATGTTTGTAATATCAGGCATTTAAATTTCCTCCTTTTATGTCCATGATGATGTCGGTAGCTTTATCAGGATTTGGTATAGAGTGAAATTCGAAGTTCGGCTTAACACCTTCTGTTTGGATGAAGGTATTTCCGTAATTAAAGAAACTATGCAGGAACCCTCCCTGTGTGTACTCAGCATCTATAACATCCTCGATTCTTACTTTTGCTACCTCACGATACATGATATCGGTAAAATCAATATCTATAACTTGTTTCGTAGATATGATTCCGACGTTATAAAACCAGGTTATGAAACTTAAATACATAAAACCGACTATGATCAAATAATAGAAGATAATGAAAATTGTTATAAAGCGTATCGGGATTACGGTTCGGATGGGGTCTAGAGTATTAAATGGCACTATAAGAAGAATAGGGAGTACCATGAGTATTATACCAGTGCTAATCCAGGGTATATTTTTAATGAAATGCCTTCTTAAGAAAAGAACTATTTTTTCATCCTTCTCCTGGTTTATAAACTCAATTCCGTTTGGTTTCTCACAAAACGAAGTGAAAAAAGGTAAAGGTTTCTCAGATGTCGAAAGCTTATTAGTATTAGGTGCTTTAACTTCTTGATTTTGATTGTCGTCATCAGATATGAATACATCAGGCATAAAAAAATAATACTACCAATAATCCAATACTACAAATACTACCAATGAATGTTAAAAGCTGTATTTAGTTACCATGTAATAATTCGTTTATTTGTAATATTATTTTTTTTCAATATTATAGAAAGCGAAACCGCTTTGCGGAATAGATAAGTATCCTGGTGCTCGTACATTAAAAGCTGTTTTGAAGTTTGCACCCGAAAAGCTTTTCGATCCTTTATCGGTCTGGAATATTACTTCATTTGTAGATCCGTTACCTTGTAAAACATTGACACTTGATACAGAACCGATCCCGCCGCCGTATTTAGCAGAAACGCTTCTCAATTCGTCCATATTATATGGATTACCGCCCCAACATGAAGTAGTTACAGGTGTAATCCTACCGGTTTCTTCACCCGACCCACCGTTAAAAAGAACTATTGCTGCATTTACTAAATCTGCCATCTCAGAAGAATTTAACCAGGGACTGCTTCTTCCGCATTTATCAGATGAAGGACTGTAACCTTTGGTGTACCACGCTTTATAAAGCCAAGGAGATCCCCCGATTTTATCGTATGCTTTATCAGTAAAATTTCCTCCGCCATTACCATCAGTTGTATCCCAGCCGATGGGGGAGGCAAAACCGCCATGAGTCGACGCATAATATGTGACGACGTCTTCAAGCACTTGTCCGCGTGTCGCTTCAACCGCTTGTTTCCAGGAATCGGGAGGATTTGAGGCTTTACCATCGTTATATACTTGACATGCTTCTGTAGTACAAATCTCTTTTCCCTCAGTTTTGTATCTGTAAGCGTAAGTTCTTGCAGCAATTGCCTGTGCTTTTAATGCTTCTTGATGCCAGCTTGATGGCATTTCAGCAATTCCCAGTAGATATCTTCCTTCAAAATCCATTTCACCATATCCTGTGACTTTTATACTGCCCCCCGTATCTTTACTGACAGGGTCTTTTCCATAATATGCCTTAAGTATAGCTTGGGCATTCTGTCCGCTTTGGGCTCGTCCTCGCGCTCCGTATTGGCTCATGCCTTTTCTGTGGGTATGTGCACCGAAAGCGAAAACAGCAAAAGATCCGCTGGGTGCTGCTTCTCTAAAGCCTTTGATTGACGCATTGTAGTCGTCGGCAAGATCGCTGTCCCCGATAGTTGCTGTGAAAGAACCTGATCTTGCATTAATTATTTCCTGTTGTTTAGCAGAGAGTGCTGCAATTTGTTCAGAAAGGGTTTTTTGGTATGCCTTGGCTCCTTTTACTATCTCATCAAGCTTTGCTGATTGCGCATCAAGATTGTTTTTTACTATTAACAGTCGTTCCTGTTCGGATTTAAGCACCCTGCTTTTTTCTTCCAAGCTTGTTATAGAAAGGGCCAGATTTGTAATGACAGCTTTATCAGAGTCTGTTTTCGCACTCTGGTATGCCAATAAATCAGTAATACCGGATGCTGATTCAGCTGATAGAAATAGACTAAGAGGTGAGTTGTAATAACTATTTATGTACCTACTAACTACTGCTTTAGCGAGTAAGTCATGTTTTTTTGACAAATCCTCATAACCTTTATCAATCGATGTTTTCTTATTACTAAGGTCGAGTTCAATACTCGCTACATGCTGTTTAATTCCGTTGATTTGCTTCTGCATGCTTGTGATTTGTGATTCAAGGGGCTTGGTGGCAGATACTGATTGTTCAAAAGCTTTATTTAAGTCCGCAAGCTGTTTATTAATGTCATCAAGTTCATCTGAGAACGTGGGAGTAGTTTTAAGGAAGAAAAAAAATCCCAACGTCAGAAGCATGAGTATCAGACTCAAGATTTTTTTGGCAGGCATATATTATATTATACCACGTTAGTGTTTAGGAGGTTATTTTTGTAAAGCTTAAGTTTATTAAATAAATTAAGTTATATCGGGTTGCTTTTTATAACTGATTAC
>CAZNVI010000072.1:0-4406 GCA_964576705.1 uncultured Gammaproteobacteria bacterium
TTAGAATTAATTGCATTTTAATGCAGTACGGCAAGAATCTCTAGATTCTCCTGAGAGAGTATCGCAGATATTGCAAGAAGCAGCGCCGGGCGAAACACCGGGAGTGGTAGTTTTAAACATGTCATTTAGGCCTTCCATTAGTTTATCGTAATCCTGAAACTTTACATTAGTAGGTGCATCAAAAAAATCTTGCTGTACAGACCAGGACTTACAACTGTAATCTACTTCTTTATTTAAATCCAATTTCGAAACGTCAACAATTTCTGTTGCTTTTGCAGCTTCTGCAAGCGATACTTTAATCCCTTGCATTTCTCCTCCATCTGACCATATATACATCTCTTTCTTATCTTGAATAAAATGAGAGCTGATCATCTTTCCATCTACATTCGTTTCAAAATCTCCTCTAAGCTCACCTTCGCCAATGTACATAACACCTGTACTATCAGTTTCTACGTCTAAATATGTACATTCCTGGTTGCTTCCGATACTTGCGAAATCTCGAAGTGATTTCTTTCCACTCATACTGGTAATGGTTGGGGTTATTAATTCTTGATCTTTAGAATAAGATGGCTTTACCCCCGATCGATTCATCATCATAAACGCTCCCCCGCCGAGAAGCGCGAGAATCACAACTGCCGCGATGATGACTATAGTCTTATTCATAAACTAAACCGTATTATATACCCGTCTTATATAATCTAGCAACTAAATTTAGAGTATTCTTATTGTACATTCTGCCAAGAAAGTACAAAAGCTCTCAATCAAGAGAACGGTCGCTAAATTCTTAAGACAAGCTATATGCCTTGTTAAAATGTTATACTTGAGGCTGTATAGTTATAAATGCAGCAAATCTATCAAAGTCTATCGGACCCTTTTTACCGGTCTCAGCTTTACGGTAAATTCAGACGAGAAGATCGCGCTTATCGGGAGGAAAGGTTAAAATATATACTATGGCTACAAAACAAAAAACTATCGAATATCTCACAGACCAAATACAAAATGCGGGTGTAATAAGATCGAAAAAAATGTTTGGCGAATACGCCATCTACTGTGATGAAAAAATCGTCGCTCTGGCATGCGATGATATGCTTTATATAAAACCGACTGATGCAGGAAGAGAGTTTCTCGATGAAACGCATGAAGCACCGCCATATCCTGGAGCGAAAAATTATCTGAAAGTGCCGGAGGAAAAATGGGAAGATCGGGAGTGGTTAACAGAGCTTATATCGCAAACTGCCGCTTCTCTCCCACTGCCGAAGCCTACACAGAAAAGATAAACTAATTAGTACTTTTGCAAACAAAAGTACTCAAAATTTGTGAACACTGAAAGTCGCGCTACAGTCTCTCGTTCGTTAGCCGGGAGGATTGTCCTCCCCCTTCGGGCAATAAAGGCCCGGATTCCCCTGGCAACTCTCTCGATCCTGCTTAACGCGCTTTGCTTCACTGTGTTCACTGAAGTTATTAATATGTAGCTACAAATTGTGAGCGTTGAACGCAGCGCGTTTAAAATTCTTGAGCGAGCTATCAGAGGGAACCCTCGCAAACTTGTCGAGGAGGGGATGTTATCACCCGATTAGCGAGCGAAATAATTTAGCGACCTGCCTGTCGGCAGACAGGCCGTTCACTAGCTCACGAGCTTTGGTACTTTCTCGGCAGAAAGTACAAAAAAATGCATTGATATTTATTATCGTTATAGAAGAAAAAAAGATATCTTTAAAATTTTATAGGGATGATGAGCTCTTTCTGATTCTCAGGCAGGCCTGAAGGATTATCATTTCTCAACACTAATTTTCCAATGGGTGTGTCCGGTTTTCCGAATTCCAGTGTCCCTTCAAAAGGCACGAATTCCTCACTCATCCAATCTCCTTGAGCGATAACAAAAGCAGTCCCTAACGATTTACCATTTGCGTCATATAATTCTGCAGTAGAATTCGCTTCCCAAAACCAATTCCCCCGAGCAGATCCTGAAATTCTTAAAGGGCTTACTACCTTACTATTAGGACGAGGGGATTCTGCCTTAATAAAATCACTATATTCAAGTTCGTTACCTATATTTTGAGTAAAAGACCTGCCATCGGGTGTTTTACAAATAGGCGGATATATTTCTTGTACTGGATAACCTTCTGCTTCGCATTCTGTAAAATTGCTAACCTTAGCTATCTGAATATTTTTACTAACCTGTGTGTAGATATAAACTCCAGTGACTACTAAGATTACGATAACTACCAAAACTAAAACTTTCTGCTTCATAATCCGAATGTCGATTGTAAATCCTGCGCATTATCACTAAGCACATTGCCCATTGAATCTACCACCTCTCCTTCTCTAAGATAAACCGTTTCGTGAGTAACAGTATGACCAGATACAGGATACCCATATCGGTCAAAACCATCCCTGCAAACAGCAAGCAAATTCTCTTCGGTGTCATCAGGATAAATATAGGTAATCATCGCACAATTCATGGCCTGCTCTCTAGATGGATTCCTAATTCCCTCCGCCACAAAGCTAACTATTGGAGCTGACCATGAGATGGATTCTATAGCCATAAACATGATTTTACCACTATTTTCACCTAACTGCACCTATAAATTGCTTTTTCTAATTACATGAAATCGAGTTTATTGCTACAATAAAAATGTAATTACTTGCACCTTTGAACCTTGCGCCTGATACCTAACAAATATGCTATTACTTGTTGTTTTTTCTTTTATTGCAGGAATCGTCACAATACTTTCTCCATGCATCTTACCTGTTTTACCTATAATTCTTTCTTCATCCATAGGAGGTAAAAAAAGAGGTAAATCCCGACCACTTGGCGTAGTCTTGGGATTTGTAGCTAGTTTTACTTTCTTTACTCTGTTTCTTTCATCTCTGGTCAAGTTGTCAGGTATCCCCGCAGATTATCTTCGAGTTATTTCAATAATAATTATTCTTGCTTTTGGAATATCGATGTTAGTTCCCCAGTTTCAAATACTGCTTGAACGAATCTTTTCCAGACTATCACGCTTTATCCCAATAACTAATACCAAGTCCGGATTCAATTCCGGAATAATAGTCGGACTTTCCCTAGGGCTTTTATGGACTCCTTGTGTCGGTCCCATTCTCGCATCTGTTATTTCACTTGCTATAACCGGAACTGTAACTTTGGACGCCGTACTAATCACATTCGCCTATTCTTTAGGCACTGCGATACCGATGTTTATTATTATGCTTAGCGGACAGAATTTATTAAAAACAGTCCCTTGGCTACTTAAAAATTCTGCAAATATCCAAAAAGCTTTTGGGGTAATCATGATCTTAACTGCACTTGCGATTTATCTGAATATAGACCGTAAATTCCAAACTTTTATTCTTAATACTTTTCCATCATACGGAGTCGGACTTACTAATTTCGAAAATATAGATTCAGTAAAAAATGCGTTAAATAATCTAAACGGTAAAGAAATAGATAAATCAGACATGGGAAAGCCACTTTTTGAGCTTATGCCGAAAGGCAAAAAAGCCCCTGAAATAATTCCAGGAGGATCCTGGCTAAACACTAGTCCTTTAACCATAGCAGACTTAAAAGGTAAAGTCGTGATTATCGATTTCTGGACTTACTCATGCATTAACTGCCAGAGGACATTTCCTTATCTTCGAACCTGGCATGAGAAGTATCGTGAAAAAGGCTTGGTCATAATTGGTGTTCATTCCCCAGAGTTCGAGTTTGAAAAAAAATTTCCAAATGTAGAACAAGCGGCTAGCGATTTCAACCTCACTTATCCTATCGTCCAAGACAACAATTTCGCGACATGGTTTGCGTATGATAATCATTTCTGGCCTGCGAAATATATCATTGATAAAGAAGGATATATCCGCTACTCTCATTTCGGAGAAGGTGCATATGATACAACTGAAAAAATTTTACAAGAGTTGCTTTCCGAAACAGGTGCTAAAAACGTAAACCTAAAAATGGATAATCCTACTTACGAAAACTATGCAAAGACTCGGGAAAAGTATTTAGGTTATGGCAGAATAGATAGATTCACATCACCTGAAACCATACTCAATGATAAATTCCATTCTTATACAAAGCCTAAAAAACTAAACTCCTCAGATGTAGCGTATGAAGGAAATTTTTTAATCGCAAAAGAATATATAAATCCGAAGAAAGATGCCAAATTATATCTTAACTTTGAAGCGAAAGAGGTTTTCCTAGTCATGCGCCCAAGGAATATAGAAAAAGGCGCAAAGCTAAGAGTATTAATCGATGAAAAATCTCAGTACTTCGGAAAAGACAATATAGATGGAATAGTTACTGTCAATTCAGATACGCTTTATAAACTTATTAACTTGCCACTGCCTGGACAACATATACTGAAGTTGGAGTTTTTAGATGATAACATTGAAGCTTATGCTTTCACATT
>CAZNVI010000073.1:0-3976 GCA_964576705.1 uncultured Gammaproteobacteria bacterium
TATTAACTATTAACTAAGATATTATATATTTAACACGTAGACCATATTCGTCGTACCTCTTTTCCCAAAAGGCATACCCGCGACTATAATAACAGGATCTCCTTTTTCAAGAGGCACTATTGCATTTTTACTTGCGATTTCCCGTGTTTGTCTTATCATGTCATCGAAATCCTGCGTCGTCTTAATCTTTTGCGAATACACATTGTACGAAAAACATAACTGCCTGACTGTATTATCATTGGGAGACAATGCAATAATCGGTTGCTGATGGCGATTACGCGAGATCAAACGAGCTGTTGAACCACTTTCAGTAAATGCAATAATCAACTTCGCACCCACTTTATCTGCTCCACGCCCTGCTGCTCCACTAATAGCGTTGGCGACGGAACGCTCATCCTGAATGTCCATTTGCGGGACATGTCGTACAGCACGATGGATGATTCGATGCATAGTTTTAACTGTTTCGACTGGAAATGCACCAGTTGATGTTTCAGCAGACAACATAACCGCATCAGTACCATCTAGTATTGCATTTGCCACGTCGCTCGTTTCCGCCCGAGTTGGAATTGGATTAGTAATCATTGACTCAAGCATTTGTGTAGCAGTAATGACTGGTTTTGCCCGTTGCAGACAGATTTGGATAAGGTGTTTTTGCAAATGTGGCACTTCTTCCAACGGCACCGCCAACCCCAAATCACCTCTAGCGATCATCAGCACATCACTGACATCAATTATCTGTTCGATATTTTTTATTCCCATCGCCGTTTCTATTTTGGTAACAATTGCGATGTCAGAACCGGCTGGCAACCTATCACGAACAGCCATAACATCTGCCGGAGACTGAACAAAAGACACAGCTAATGCATCCATCTTATGCTCAATTATAAGCTTAATAGCCAATTGATCACGCTCTGATAGTCCTTCAAGATGTAGTGAAATACCTTGTGCATTAAATCCTTTTCTTGATAATAATTTACCGCCAACAATAACTTTTGCTTTAACGGCTCTAGTTGATTCTTCAATAACTTCTAATTGCAGCTTTCCATCATCGACGAATATCCCTGCTCCCAACTTCAGCTGAGGCACAATCTCTGGGAAGTTAAGAGAAAACTGATCTGCGTTGCCTTTAATTTGTTCCTTCAGCACCGTAACTATACTGTCTTTCTGCAATACAGTTCCTTCTTCAATATCCCCTATACGAATTTTGGGGCCAGCCAAATCACCCATAATAGCAAGAGGATGGCCTATCCTTTCTTCTACTTTTCTAATAGCAGGCATCCAACGAAGTATCTGTTCAGGAGTTGCGTGGGAAAAATTAATTCTAAAAACATTTACTCCTTGGCTTGCTAACTCAAATATCACCTCTTCGTTATCACTGGAAGGCCCTAGTGTGGCTATAATTTTTACCTTTTTTATATTCATAAATATTTAACTGAAACCTTTGATACCTTTATAAAGAGATATTTTCAACATGTTCGATCTTATCAATTTTATTGTCCTGATTCAAGATGACACTTACCGCATCAATCCTCATAAGTTCAGGAAGGTTTTTATGTGTATGTTTATAAAATTCAGCTGTCTTCATGACATCTTTTAATTTCCAAAAGGTAATGGCTTCAAGCGGTGTACCAAACTTACTTGATTTTCTGGTTTTTACCTCAATAAAAACTAAAGTGTTATTTTGTATCCCAACTATGTCAATCTCTCCATATCTTATTCGAAAATTACGCTCTATTATCTTATAGCCTTTGTTTTCTAAATATTTAACCGCAAAATTTTCACCAACAATAGCCGTAGGGTTTACTATTTTCATAATATCCCACTGAAGCAGCATGGCATTGAACGATTTTAAAGTCAAGTGAGAGTAGAGATTAGTTAGTGTTCCTGAGGTTATACAGCTTAGCTCTCTTTACTCTTTTCTTGGGTTTTGCTTTGAGTTTTATTTGCTTTATAAGGGGAGAATCAATAGGCCATATGCGCTCTACAGCTACAGTTCCTACTGTTTTTCTTACTGTAAAAGTCTTATTATCTCCTCTACCCCGAATAGACAAAACCACGCCTTCAAACATCTGGGTGCGCGTTTTATCTCCTTCAGTAATTTTTTGGAATACCTGGACAGTATCTCCAGGCTGAAAAGTAATAGAATCAGTCATTAGAGTATTATACTCAAAAAACCTTAGAATCTCAATAGAAAAAAGCTAAGCTTTTATAAAGGCTTAAAGCTTAGCTTTAGAAAGCTCAGGAATCTATTATTTGCTGCAAGCTTCCAAAAACCCTATAAATATAGGATGAGGCTTTAAGGGTTTGCTTTTATATTCGGGATGGCCTTGTGTCCCCAGGTAAAAAGGGTGCTTATCTTCAGGAAGTTCTATAATTTCAACCAAATTTTCTGTCACTGAACGCGCGGAGATGACCATTCCCTTATCCTCAAACTCTTTTGAAAATTCGTCGTTAAACTCATATCTATGCCTATGCCTCTCGCTTGTTAAGCTGTTTTTCTTATCCTTAAAGTCATCAAATCTATCATAAAGCTTCCAAGCTCTTGTCCCTTTCTTAACTACAGCATCCCACCCCCCAAGACGCATAGTTCCGCCATAAGCTCTCCTTTTAATCATCTCCTTTTGGGATGGAATGAAGTGAATTACCGGATGCTTAGTCTTTTTATCGTTCTCTTCAGTGTTCGCGTCTTTAAAACCTATTACATCTCTAGCGAAGGCTATAGTCGCTAATTGCATACCATAACATAGGCCAAGATATGGAATTTTTTCTTTCCGCGCAAATGATGCAGCCTGAATCATACCTTCGGCCCCTCTTTCCCCCCAGCCTATAGGAACTATTAGCCCGTCAGGTCTACCTATTTCTCTTCTGGCGCCGTTCTTCTCCACCTTCTCCGCATCTACCCAACGGGTTTTCACTTCTACATTTAACCTCCAACTTGCATGGTCAATTGCATCAAAAAGGGCAGCATAAGAATCTCGAAGTTGGTAATCCCCTGTCCCGAAATATTTGCCGACTATTGCTATCTCGACTGTCTTTTTCTTCGTCTTTTTAATAGCATCTAATAATTTTTTCCAATCACTTATATGAGGTTTTTTTAATGGCAAACCTAATTTCTTAAGTATTTTCTGATCCAAACCTTGATCATGAAGAACAAAAGGTATTTCGTATGGATGGCCTAAGTCTGGATTTGAGATTATATCTCCAGGATGCATATTGCAAAAAAGCGCGAATCGATCTCTTCTTCTTTGGTCGATATATTTATCAGATCGCGCTACTATAAAATCCGGCTGAATTCCCATGGAATTTAAAGTACGGACCGAAAGCTGAGTAGGCTTAGTTTTCGGCTCTCCCAAGTGTGGCGGCGTCGGCACATAGCTTACATGGATATGTATCACATCTCCCGGATTTTTTAAGCTCAACATTCTGGATGCTTCATAGAAAAACACGTTCCAATACTCCCCTGCTGTACCACCCAACTCTATAGTAACGATGTCAGCATCTTTTTCCAAAGCTAACTTATCAATTCTGTCAATAATTTCTTCTGAGATATGCACAGCTTCTACATCCTCACCGTTGTACTCAAACCGTCTCTCTTTTTCTATAATTCGTTGATAAATCTGCCCCATCGTCACAAAGTTCAACTTCCCCATGTCATCATTTAGAAACTTCTCATAGGATCCGATATCCATATCAGTTTCAGTCCCGTCTTCACAAAGAAACGTATCACCGTGCTCAATCGGATTTATCGTACCTGCATCAATATTTAGATATCCTTCCAATTTTATAGGAGCTACTTTATAACCTGCGGATTTTAATAAAAGAGAGATTGAAGAAGCTGTGAGGCCTTTACCGATGCCTGAGATGACCCCTCCGGAGACAAATATATACTTAGTTCGTTTTCGCGGTCTTTTCGGCATCTTCTACTGCTTTACATTAACAAATGCTATAGAGGATTGTCAAGAAGAAAAGTCTTGAT
>CAZNVI010000074.1:0-3904 GCA_964576705.1 uncultured Gammaproteobacteria bacterium
GACTAATGACTAATGACTAATGACTAATGACTATTATGGTACAAACCTGATCCCTCTTCCTTTTATAGTCTGTATATGAACCGGATTGTTAGGGTCATCCTCTATCTTTTTGCGAAGCCTTAATAAAAGCTGATCTAAGGCTTGCTCTGTAACTCCTGCGGTAGATGCAGAGTCTGACCAGACAGAGCTAATCACTGATTCTCTATCGATTATCGAATTTTGGTTTTCTATCAAAAAGCGTAAT
Source organism: uncultured Gammaproteobacteria bacterium (assembly GCA_964576705.1). Taxonomy (GTDB): domain Bacteria; phylum Patescibacteriota; class Microgenomatia; order Levybacterales; family UBA12049; genus CAYMDS01. The sequence goes on from CAZNVI010000074.1 coordinate 245, forward strand.
AATCTAAACTCAGAAGCGGTTAACCTGTCTGAGATCAAGTCATCTCCTTTCTTTATTTCTTTTTTTTCTTTCAAATAAACAATCGGTTCATTTTCAGTTTTCTTTTCAATCAAACTAAGGACTTCCCGAAGATACTTTTCAAAAATAGGAATTGAGATTTTGTCATTATCCAAAAGTCCGACTTTAAAAAGATAAGGATAATCCTGATCTGTGGCTTCGTATGATTTATTCGATAATAAAAAGTCTTGCTCTGAGGGTGTCAGCGACTGCCAAATATCCACAAGCGGTGTTTTTACGACAGACTGGGCGAGTAAAAAATCTACCAGGGCGACATCCTGGTTTATGCTTTGACTTAGCACTGCTTGTACGCAGTTTTTTGTTAACCTTCCGAATCCTCCTGTCTGAAATAATATTTCTTCTTTATGCGAGGGTTCAAGGATTTTTCCGGAAAGCTCTTCTATTTGTCTTATCCTGAATTCTAAAACAGACTCTTCTTTTATCGGAATATAAACTTTATGATTTGCAATGTATTCAGAAAAATCAGCCATTAATGCTGGCTCAATATTATCTTCAATCGGCCTGCTTAGAGAAACGACTACGGAAAATTTATGCTTTGCCCTATCATGAAACACTCTTAGGTTCGTGAAGAACTTGCTTGTTAAATTAGGGATGTACTCTTCAAATCGATCAAGCAGAAACACAATCGTAAGATTTTTTTCAAGGGTAAGAAAATCTAATGCCTGCTTTAAGCCTTGGAACTTCACTAATTCATCACTTAGTGAAGTATATTCTTTAAAAAGTTTTATGATTTTTTCATGCTCAGCCCGGAGCCCACGCTCTCTCAGGGAATCGACAAGCGAAAGAAACATAAATTTCGTTACATCTACAAGGAGCTTGTCGCGTACTTCAGAAAAATTTATTAAAACGAAATGATAATTTTCTACATCAGAACCTAGGTGCTCAATTCTGACATTTTTGTTATACGAAAGTAGCTTAAGAAGCGTGGACTGCCCGACGCCCGGAAGTCCTATTGCTTGACATGATTGACCCTGTCTTACGTAGTCCAATATTTGCCTAACCTCCTCATATCGAGATCCCACTGGATATAACGATTCAAAATGCAAAACTTCTTTATCGTTCATAAACAATATTTTTAAAATCGTGTTTGTTTAACTTTTGACTGTTTCTTGAAAATACTTCTTTACCTGTAATATATCTTTTTCCATTTGGCTCACCAATTCTTCTTCTGACGCGAACTTTCTATTCTCGCGTATCTTATTATACAGCTTAATTAAGATGTTTTTGCCATAGATATCGCGATCAAAATCCAATATGTAGCTTTCAGCTCTAAATTCAGACTCATTAAACGTCTTGGCGGCGCCGATAAAGGTAGCAGCCGCGTACTCCTTATTATCTACCTTAACGCTTGATACGTACACTCCTTCGGGAACAATTACTTCTAGTCTAATATTCGCTGTCGGAAAACCCAAACTTTTACCGCGTTTTTTTCCATGTGTTACGTCGCCTTTCAGCATGCACAGCGCTTTCATAAAGGAAAATATATATCAATTTGCGTACACTTGCAATTCTTTCTACGTTTATCATACGATAAATACATGCTGCCACTAACCAACCGCGTGCTTAAAGGGTTAATTTTATTCATTTTTTTGTTTTTAGTAACAGGAGCGCTGTCAACTGCCTTAGCTGCAAACCTTACTGTCTCTCCCTCGCAAATCGTCCCTTTTCAACAGGTAACTTTTAATGTTACAGGGTGTGATCCGAATAGCAAGGTGACTATAAAATACCGAAAAAACGGAACCGGAAATGTATCTTATTGGGTAGCACTGTGGCAAGATACAGACGCAGATGGGAATTACACAGCAACGAGCGCAAACTTCGGTGAAGCTGGGATATACTCAGTCATAGTCAGTTGCCAAGGTCAAGACTGGTCCTTTCCTGACATACTCCAGGTTGAGGAATTTACAGGGGAAATAACACTTCAAGCAGGTGAGGCAGTCGCGGGCGAAGCAATTCTAGTGGTCGGAGGATGCCCTCCTAACGGAGAAGTTCTTATTGACTGGAAGAAGCTTAACGCTTCAGGTACTTTGATTAATTTCGGCCAACTAGAAGACGTAGCAGATGCAAACGGAGTTTCGGAATCACTTTTCAAAAGCGGAACCTATATCGTGGACGCTGCCTGCGGTGGTAAAAATAGTCAGAGCTATTCATTTACGGTATCAGGAGATGACTTGGAAGATGATTTATTCCCGACTCTTCCCCTACCCCCAGAGCCACCCTGTAACCTGTCGGCTGACGGCAGATGCGTAAGTGTTAAAACTGCAATCGGCGAAATAAACACAAACGGCGCTGGCATAATCTATAATCTATTTACCGTGGCGTTAAGCTTATCTGGTGGGATACTACTTATCACAATTATGGTCGCCGGCTATCAGCTTATAATCTCCAAAGGCAATCCTGAGCAAATCCAAAAAGCCCGCGAGCTCTTAACCTCAGCTATAGTCGGATTTTTATTTATGATATTTTCGTATGTCATATTAACAGTAATCACCGTAGACATTTTACAAATTCCAGGGTTTGGCTATGATATTCCGTGATATTCCGTGCACACCGGACAATCCTTGCTGATACGTACTTTACATTTGGAAACTTTTAAGTTTATACTCAAGATATGAAACATCTGGCACTCACAGTAAACGGCACTCCCATGCAGGCACCGACAGAGATACCTAAGGGCGGCACCAACATGCTTAATAAAGTCCTTTCCGTCGGATTGACTTTGGTCTTAGTATTCGCAGTGCTTTTTGCCTTACTTACGGTAATACAAGGAGGGATACAATGGACTATGTCAGGCGGCGATAAAACCAAGGTCGAACAAGCCCGAATGCGAATCGTCTTTGGCATCTTAGGCTTACTGCTAATCATCGGCTCTTTTTTTATAATTAATTTCGTATATGGATTGTTTGGTCTCAGCCCTCTCTAAAAACATTTACCCCCTGTCGCCTATTATTGCAAAAGAGGGCCTTAAGCCGTCGGTATATTAAACCACTATTGTTCTTTTCACGTTTTTGAGCTCAAAGATACTACTTGACAAACAATGAAATACTCTGCATTATAGATATATATTAAATATGTTAAGTAAGTATTCACTCAAGAAGTCTTTAGTCGCAGCACTTGGAGCCATCACTTCATTATCTGTTGTCTCTCCGGCATTTGCAACTACATCTCTCAATCCTTGTGATAATATGACACCTCCGTGGGATAGCTTATGCGATATTAGCACGGCTGATTTACCTACTATTATATCTAATACCATTCTAGTTATTTTTATAGTCGCTGCTCTAATCGCTCTTTTGTTTCTTATATGGGGAGGAATCAAATGGGTCATGTCCGGTGGAGATAAAGCTAAGGTTGAAACTGCCAGAAGTACTATTATCGCAGCTCTTATCGGACTGGTCGTCACCTTTCTCTCCTTCTTTATATTACAATTAATATTAGGCCTGTTTGGATTAAGTCTCACGAACTTAGTATTGCCTCAAATTACTCCATAGTCTCTTTTATATACCTTAATCCTTAGTGTTTGTTTTTAATTTTAAAAGGGCGTACTTTTGTATATGTAACTCTCAAGCGCCAACTCTGCCC
>CAZNVI010000075.1:0-3711 GCA_964576705.1 uncultured Gammaproteobacteria bacterium
ATCTTCTATTTTTCAGATGAGATAGAAGGGCAGTATGAGTGGGATAAAAATAATAACCATATATTTACTCTTGTCCTTTAAAAATCCTGCTCTTATAGGTTTTTTCATCCCGCCCATGTCCCTACGCCTAAGTTTAAGGACTCTCTCCACGCAACTTGACTGTGTATAGTAGCTACATAAGCAGTGCACATAGTCTGTTCATAATCAAGATCTTAAGACTATGCTTTGGTTATGATATAACCTATAACGTTGACATTTTATATATTTTGGGCTAGCATGTAACTGCTCTAACAGGAAAAACTTTAAAGAGTGAAGTTAGCTTTGGAAAGGCAGCTTTACTTTCAGCTCCTTTTTTATTGGCAAAAACCTGGTTGGGAGTAAAACCTTTCCTCCTGAGTTTTCAGGATGGCTCCTGACTAGATTTTTGCTATCAAGCTGAGGTTATAGATAGCAAACCTTGAGTGGAATAGCATTGAAAATGGCTTTCAATAAACTGTTTTTATCAGGGGAAATAACCTACTTTTGCACTTTAAAACTTACGGAAAGAATAACCTCCAATCTAGGTGGGTAGCACATTGAGCATTACTACAATTAGTGTTCAGTGCGCTACTCATTCGAGTGTTCACGTTAAAACGTGAACCTCTCATCTGGAGGATAAAATGACAATCTGTTAACCATTCAGCCCATGATTATCGTATCGTCAACGGACTAAGGAGGTCTGACATGTCACTATCGCTTGCTTTCATCATCCTTGGGTTGGTCATCAGCTTAGTAGCCTTCATTTTCGCTGCCATTAACATGCTTCGCGGCATGACCAAGGAAGACCAATTTTCAGGGTTCGACAGTATGTTCAAGGGACACATCGGCGCAATGGTTGTGATGGCTTTTGGCGGACTGCTGTTCGTCATCGGGTTAATCCTCGCTGGTGTGGATGTCCTGAGTCGCCTCGCCCAGTAGACAACAAAAATAGAATAAACAAAACCCGTAAGGGGCTTGTCGTAAGACATGACGGCTGACCCCGTTATCAGTCAACTTTCCGTAAATCCTCTTCTGAGGATTTGGCTTTCGAGCCAAGAAGTGCAGAAAACGCCTGAAGTTAGTGAAGAACTGAGAAAAAGTGATTGCAGCAATGCTTTCTCCCGTAACTTGAGCACCCGCTCTTGTTTACTACTCACACTTTTTACTTATAAAATCTTCAGGCTTTTCTATTGACTAAAATATCCATAAGAAATGATCATTAGGCTCAAAAATTTCTTTAATATAGTCTAGTTACTCTTGGGTGAGGGCGTAAGTTATCATTCTTGGAGTTCTAAGTAGCCAATCTCGCCTTTTATCACTGATTTCTTGTCGAAAGGTCCAGATATAAAACAAAGGCAATGTTACATGAATTCAGGCAATTACCCCTGAGTATAGACATAATAAGGGCGCTGAGAAGCTAGCTGTAATCTGGCAAAATCTGTTATAATTGGTTCAGTCTGCACTTCATGTAGGGCACTCTTCGACAAACTCAGAGTTTAATTCTGGATTTGACGAAAAAAGTAAAAGTGATGTATGATCCCGAACAGTGTCGAAGGATCCTCTCATCCGCACCAGGGACGATTAGCTCAGCTGGCTAGAGCGCTTCATTTACACTGAAGAAGTCGGGGGTTCAAATCCCTCATCGTCCACCAACATTTGTAAGCTTAATTGTAAATATAAATGTAAACTATCAAGTCGGTTGATTACAGACTCTATTGGCAATAAGGCTAATGATATTAGTCAGTTGGTTATTTAACGGTGCATGAAAGTAATCGTTCGGACTTGAAGCGATGCTGCGCATGAGGTTTTGTAGTTTATCATCTAAATCGGCATCTGCATGGTCGTCGGTGAACGCGATAGTAAAAATACGGGTTCCATTGCTTTTGATTCGAGTTGCAATGTCCGATGGATCTTGGTTTGTATCAAAACACCTACATGCGTTCGGTGCTAGAGGATGTGGCATACAATATTCGCCAGTTTGATCGCCATGGTCGCCATCATGATCACCATCGCAAAAATTATTTGCTTGTCTGGATTCCGGAATGCCATCTGAAATAAAAACCAGCGAAAATTCATAATCCGGGAAAAGACCTTTACCTAAATTAATATTTTGCTCAGCTACCAAGAACGCATCCCTACTATGCGTGGCTGTTTGTGGTCCCATAGCACCTACCTCTTCTAAAAAAAGAGATTTAGATGTATTGAATATAGAGAACGGTACCCGTTCTTTAACCGCTTCACTATAAGTTTGCATAGCTATAGCGCCTGTAGGCGGGAAGTACTCTGCGAAGGTTCTGAGAGCTACCTTAAGCTGATCTATTTTTGCTGTAGGTTCACCAAATTGCATCGATCCGGAGTTATCGATCAGGAAGTTAATAGCGACTTTATTCGTACACTGTAATACTCCAAATGTACTAAGTTGTAATCCGTCCTTATCAGTTCCGGCAGTCCCAAAAAGTTCTGTTTCGTATATTCCTTGATTTGGAAATTTAGATGTACGTGAGAATAGGACTCCCGAGAAAAGTACAGCAAAAAGAATGGCAAGTATTATTATAAAATCGCCATTAATAAGTCCATGCTTACGCTTTCCTGATGAGAAGTTGATATCTCCGGCCATGAATTAATTTTAGAGAGGTTTAGGTCCGCCACCACCACCGCCTGGAGGTGGAGGATCATCTCCGTTATGTCCTCCGCCACCACCACCGCCACCATTATCATCGTTTGGGGTACGTGTGGGTCTGGGGGTAGGTGTTACTGTGACCACTATAAAAGTACATAGATGCAGATTATTTCCTTCACAACTTGGATCCGGGATAGTAACATATTCTGTAGTTATCGGAGTGCGTTTAGTTGAAGGAATGAATAGAAATCCTCCGATAACTAAGCTTCCTAATGCGACAGCAATTAGAATACTAATCCAGCTAATACCTTTATATAAAGTGTTCTTGGGATGATATTTAATCTTCCCTTTTGTTTTTTTCCTCATCCTAATTTAACTGTAGAGGAGCTTTGAAGAGTTGTCAAGCAGTTAGTGGATTGATCCTATAATACTTGACAGGCATATTTATACATGAGATACTGCGTAGTATAGTTGAGGTGAATTTATATTCAAAATTAACGCTATATAAGTATCGCATCGATTATATTTTCGCACTTTAAATAACTCTTGAACTCTTTGCAAATCATCTAATTCGAATTAGCGAAGGTTATGGGTCATTATTATCCTTCATAAGGGTACTGTTGTCCCGTAGTCTTCGTTTAAGGGAAGATCTTCCCTAAATCAAAATTCGAAGACTGGAGAAAGAAATGGGTAAGTGTTGTGTAAACGGAAGGACCCAGTGTTCTTCTTGCAAAGGCAAGGGCAAAGTCAAGGGGTACGTGTGCACCGTTTGCAACGGTACAGGGGGTTACCCCTGCTTCGTTTGCGCTAGCAAGCGCAAAAAGAAAAAAGGGCTTTGATAGACCTTCCATTTTTCATTTAGTGCGTACAGTACAGGGAACATCGAGGTATTAACTCTTTGTTCCCTGTGCAATTTTGCAAAAACTAATAAGATATTTAGAAATTATTATTTTAACTGGAATACAGAAATTATCCGCCGCGCGAAGCGACGGCGGAGGAGAAATAGTTGGCCTTGCGCGCCGAGGATGTGAGTCCTTCGGTATGACTCAGTACGAGTATCTCACATCCAATAT
>CAZNVI010000076.1:0-3631 GCA_964576705.1 uncultured Gammaproteobacteria bacterium
CCAAGGGTCCGGCTGTTCGCCGGTTAAAGCGGTACGCGAGCTGGGTTCAGAACGTAGAATTTTACTGCGTTTAAACACAGTAATGTGTTTTTAGCTTCAACTATATCGGTGAAACCTTCACTCTTTGAACTGGAGAGTATGGTAATACCGAGGGAAGCTTTCCAAGAGGTGGATGTCTGTAATACAATAAACTAAACATGCTAACAAAGAGACAAGAGGAGATTTTGTTAGGAACAATGCTTGGTGATGGATCATTAGAAAATCGTGGCACAGCAAATTCACGATTACAGATTCGTCATTCAATAAAACAACAATCGTACGTAGATTGGTTATATAGAGAATTTGCCAATTTAGTATTATCGTCTCCGAGAAAAATCGGAGAAGCATATTTCTTCCGTACTAGAAGTTTGCCATTATTTACTAAATGGCGAACACAATTCTATGTAGATGGTAAGAAAGTTGTTCCAAAAAATATTTTTTTAACACCTCTTAGTCTAGCTATATGGTTTATGGATGATGGTTACTTTAATAAAAAAGCTGCGTATTTTTGTACGCATAGTTTTTCCAATGAAAGCTTAAACTATCTCCAAAGCGTATTACTAGAATATGGCTTAGAAAATAGCCTTATTATTGATAGAGGTCATTACAAGATAAGATTAAAGGTGCATTCAACACCAAAATTTTTTGACCTTGTACGACCTTATATGCATCCAACTTTTCTGTATAAAATTGGAATAGCCCCGTAGAGACTACACGTTGACTCCCTCACAGGGGGATGAAGATATAGTCCATGCTCATCGAAAGATGTAGAGAATCATGCGTAAGACAGTTCGGTCTCTATCCTGTATATCCGTCGAGATTTGAGGAGGTTCGTCCCTAGTACGAGAGGACTGGGATGAGGGAATCCCTGGTGTGCCGGTTGTCCCAAAAGGGCATCGCCGGGTAGCTATATTCCCATCGGATAACCGCTGAAAGCATCTAAGTGGGAAGCCGTCTCCAAGATAAGATCTCATTATAGACCCCTGGGAGAACACCAGGTTGATAGGAGGGCAGTGTACGCACAGTAATGTGTTTAGCTAACCCTTACTAATGGTCGAGAGTAGATTTTTATGATACAAAACCATTTCCGCTTTGCACAAGAGAGCAGAGAGCATAGGGCAGAGAGCAAAGAGTTTTAACTCTTCGCTTCACGCTCTTAGCTTTAAGCTTTTTCGTGCAGAGCATCTCTTCACTTATTAAGGGGCTAAGCCCTTAATAACTTAGAACATAAAACAGTAAAACTTTTAAATCAGGTTTTGAGTCCAAAGTTTTAAGTTTATTGTAAAAAACAAAGCTTTTTAACAACTATTTGTCGGTGTCTGGAGCGAAGTGGAACCACCTTTTCCCATTCCGAACAGAGAAGTGAAACGCTTCAGCGCCTACGATACTCAAGTTTAGACTTGGGGAAAATGGGTCGATGCCGACGATTAGTTGTTAAAAAAATAAAACCACCATAAAGGTGGTTTTTTTGTGGTTATAAATAAGCAAGTTCGGCTTTAAATAGCCCTTGACTAAAATAAAATTAATCGTTAAAATAGTCCTATATTATGGTCATTAATTTTTGGAATTTTGTAATTATTGAGATTCTCCCTTTCGCAGCCGATTGAGGGGATTTAAGGTGGTTTAACTTATAATCTCCGAAGTCTGAAGCTTGGGAGATTTTTTTTGGCAAATAGTATACAATACGTGTCCTATAGCATTATATTATGAAGCGTTACAGAATGGGCAGATCATGCTGAAGCTGATTCAGCCTTAATTGTCTCTTCTGTAACAGGAGGGGAAGCGATATGCTTTCCGGATCCGGCAAATGCGCCGGGGAAAAGGTGGCTTCGCCACTGGAAAGTATGTCAGATCTTTGACAAACAGCAAGCAAAAAAGAGTAAAAAACCGAGACACTATGGGCGTAGTGTCTCAAAAACGGAGAGTGAAAAATGAGATTAAGCGCATTAGCGCTTCTGTTAGTCCTCTTTGGGAGGCTTTCCGGATGTGCACCGTCGCAAGGCGGGGCAGCACCGGTCCAGCCCGGAGGAATTCAGGAGCAGGTGCCGACTATTGCCTTGGCGATTGGGGGAACAATCGCTTTGGTGCCGCAGGGCACTGGCAGTTTCGTTGTCGACCCCGCCGGCTCAGGCGGAGTGTCGTTCTGGCAGCCCATTAGTGGTGGGCTGCGGCAGATGCTGCCAGCCGCGTTCGTCGCGGCGCTGGGTGGCCACATGGCCTATAACGGGATTGTTCAAGGTCTCGTTGAGGGGCCGGTGGTCTACTCGGTCGACGGTGTTGAATACACCATAGATCGGGCAACTCAGTCAGTCAGTGTGCGGGTGTTTGACCCGCTACTGGCTGAGGCCGCGGCTGCCCAGATCGCGCTGGAAACAGATTCCCCACTATATCCGGCGCAGGTTCAAGCCCAAGTCCAGACAGCCGAGTTGGCTTTGCCCACTGCTGTTCCAGGCAGCAAGGGACAAGCCGCAGTGGTCGTCGCAGATGACGACCCGGCGGATTTGGCAGCCATGGCCGTCGCCGCGAAGGCGGTCATGGAGTTGGCGGGTTACACCGTAACGGTGTACTCGTGTCTGAATGACTTTGTGTGCATTCAGACAGCCGCCCTTTCAGGCGGTCCAGAAGGCACACAAGCGGTGGCTGTTTTCCTCGACGGCGGGTTCGTGGGCATGGAGGTGCCTGTTGGCATCACCTACCCGCCCGTTCGGGCGAGGACTGTACCCCAAAAGAACTTTTACGCAGGGCCGTGGATCGCGGTAGCCTTGCGGGAGTTCGGGTTCCGGGGTGCGATTTTCTATATCTCGACCGAGGGGTGGCAGACCATTCGCCACTTTCAAGGTCAGGGCGCCGAACTGGGTCCGACCTGGAGGAAAGACTGGTTCTTTCCCGGATTCAGGAACTTCCTACGAGAGATCCTCGGGGAGATTGCAAACCCCAGAGGATTGTAGAATCCTAAGAGGGATTAAGCTTTTGCTTTGCTGTTTTTTAGTGCAGGGTGCCTGAAATGTTGACGCCCATCAACATTAAGGTACCCTGCACATCAAATTAATAAATTATGGAAAGAAAAGGCAGATTAAAAATCGACCGAAATAAATTTAGCAGTTCCAGATTAGCTGAATATGAACCTAGATATAATTATCTGGATGAAATGTTTTTAGGCGCAGAATGCGTAAAAGTACCGTATAGCGGAAGCTATGAGCGTATAAGCCTGGAAGGTGCTGAGGTTAATTGGAGTTCTATTGAGGGGTGGAAGCGGGATGGAAAGATTAACCATAAACAGCCTTTCTTTATACTTGCTGGCGATGGGGAAGAAGAAAGGGTATATAGACTTAGGAAAGGAAGTAAGAAAAGCCCTGATGTTTATGTTATGGATTTTGATAGACAAGGGAATTCGTTTTGTGAAATCGGAGAGGTTAATACTATTACGGGTCGTAGCTTTTCTGACTTTAACAAATGGACACCGGAAGACGTTTTGGCAAACGTAAAAGCAGTTTATTTTTATAGAAAACCATCAAAAGCTTAGTTTTGCCGATAATGCTTATGAAAACACTATTCTACAGCAGAGCTTGAGTTATGGCTAAATATTTGCTAA
>CAZNVI010000077.1:0-3620 GCA_964576705.1 uncultured Gammaproteobacteria bacterium
TTAAAGAGTTTAAAAAACCATCTCCCCAAGGCAGATGGTTTTTTGTTTTAAATAAATAACTCCCTTTTCCACAAAAAAGACCGGATTCAGGGTTACTGACTCCGGTCTTTGATTCTAATATTTCAGTTTCGCTCTTTTGAGCTCATCAGACCAAGCGCTCACTTGATGACTGAAGATAGGGATCCTCGGAAGTCGTACGCAAGCGCACAATAATCCGATTAACGGATCCCTATCTTAATAAACAAACTAGATATCGAACTGGTTAGTCGAGGAAGTCGCAGCGCGTCGGGATATCGTTAGGCGCAGGCAGTGAACGCCATTCGTCTAACCAAAAGGCGTTATATTGTCCACAATCGTTATTGTAGGACGTTTTCAGGTTCGTGACCTGGGCCTGCAACTGCAGATACTCGTCGCGTTTCCCTTGGGGCCAAGCCGTCATATCATCGCCATATGCGGTGACCATTAGACCGGCTTTTTCCTCAAGCTCCTCAATGCTCTCCTGCTTCGCTTCCAGCGCCTGCCAGGCGTCATTCGCCTCACGGCTCAGACGCTGAAGGTTGTCGGGGCTTGTCAGCTCAAACGGTTTGGCGAACCAGCCGAGAGCATAAGCCACGACGACCAGTACGGCCACCAAGGCAGCGCCGAGGAGGATCCACCGTACAGAAATGCCGAATAGCTTGCGATCGGGTTTCAAGTCGTCGTCCATGCTTACTCCTCCACACAGGGGATTTCCAACAGCGTTTCGGTGTTGATACAGCCTCCACGCTTGAGGATTTCTTCGGCGATCAAAAGCTTCGCCTCAGTCTCATAATCCCGGTTGACTGTCGCCTCCGGGAAGGTGTAAGAAGCCGATGACACGAGGTACGGCACGCCGATGGTTGGGAAGTCATAGTAATGACCATCCACGGACATACAATACCGAAACGGTACCGGCTCGCCGTAAGTGCCGTCTTTTCCGGCCATCTCGGTAGTCCCTACGTCTACCCCATCCACGGGCACACGCCAGGCGCTGGAAAGCGCACTCCAGGGCGCGCCGGAATTCGGTTCGAGGGACTCCGTGCTGCTGTTGGGAACACCCTTACACTGTACAGCGGGGACCAAAAGGCCGCCGGTGACGGGATTGATCAGATAGAGATTCACGATCTTACCTGGAAGATCTTTCCAGTCCTCGACCTCAGCCACCTGCTGTGCCTCTTGGAAATTGCTATCGGCAGGACGTTCGCCGATGGCCTCATTGCGCTCTTGAATGGTTTCCTGTGTTCTCGAACAGGCACCCACGATAAACGCCATGAGAATGAGTAGAATCAAAACTTGAGGCTTTGAAAGTTTCACTGTTTTCTCCTTTGTGTGAAACAGAATTACCGGATTAACAAAATGTCGCTCCGGGACGATAAAAGCTGCTTTCCACTTCCTTTTTAGGTTGACTGCAGCTTTCTAAAGACATAGGTCTCCAGAAAGCCACAGCCAACGCATAAATTAAAACTAAATTAATAATAGTTCGATAATCTAGATGTCAAAGTGCAAAAAACTATAAGCTTCGAAATTTACACAGCATTTTGCGCTAATTCAAAGCCATATAAAGCGGGATTTTACCAGAGAGAGAGTAGATTTGTCAACTATAGGGCGTTTTTATGACTAGCTCCCCTAATCGACTTAATTGTGGCTTGCCCGTATTTATTTACTCTGGTAAAATTACGAATACGTCATATCTGCCGACATAGCTCAGTGGTAGAGCAATGCTTTTGTAAAGCAAAGGTCGTGGGTTCAAATCCCTCTGTCGGCTCACGGCTCTAAATGTTATACTTACCGTATGACTGCTTGCCTGAATTGTGTTAAGAGACCAAAAAGGTCCTCTTATAAATACTGCTCAAATAGCTGTCAGCAAATGTTTCAATATCGAGAGTACATTAAAAAGTGGAAACTAGGTCTAGCTAATGGAAGTCGAGGAATATTCACTAAAAATATTTCCCAATATCTCAAGAGATATTTAATCGAAAAGTATAAGGAACTATGCTCACAGTGTGGCTGGGATAAGCAAAATCCTGTAACTAAAAGAGTTCCTTTAGAGATAGATCACATAAATGGAGATGCCGACGATAATACAGAAGAAAACTTAAGGCTTATATGTCCTAATTGTCATTCTTTAAGTCTGAACTTCAGAAACTTGAATAAAGGGAAAGGTAGAGCCTGGAGAACCATGAAATATAGCAAGACTTTGAGTTAAATCGCTGGGTTCGCATAGCGGCAATTGCTCGTGGCTGTAGACCACGCGGTCGAAAGGCCTCCGGGGGTTCGAGTCCCTCACCCAGCACACTTCGTCAAGCTCAGTGTAGACTTAGCTTGACGAATGATCGTATTTGGTACGAGAAGTTCATCCTGAGCGAAGTCGAAGGAAGTCCCTCACCCAGCACCGCGCTACGTCGTATAAGTATTGATTTGACTTAACACACTTCCTCATTCTATTATAGAAATAACTATAATGAATGACACACAAATTAGAGAAGATTCATTATCTACACTCTACAATTCAGGTAAGTCAATGTTTGAAATCGCCCAATATTATAATTGTTCTCCTCATAAAATTGTTTACTGGATGGATAAATTTAATATAAAAAGGCGGTCAAGGAGTGAAGCCGGCTATATAAAGTTAAATCCAAACGGAGACCCATTTAATATTAAAACAGAGTTTAATCTTTATGATACTTTTTTATATGGGATAGGATTAGGGATTTATTGGGGAGAAGGAGAAAAAGTCTCAAGAAACTCTCTTCGTGTGGCAAATACCGACCCTTATATACTCATTACATTTTCTAAATTTCTTAAAACAATATGCAATGTAAAAAGTGAAAAAATGAGATATAGCTTAGTTTGCTTTAATGATATTGATGAAAACGTGGCTAAAGCATATTGGTCTAAAATTCTTAAGATATCTGAGGATAAATTTGGTAAAATAGTGAACATTCCAACCCAGGGCAAAGGGAAATACAAAAGAAAGTCTCAATTTGGAGTTTGCACTTTAACCGTTAGCAATACCAAACTTAAGACTTGGATCATGGAGGAAATTGACAAAATTAAAAACCCGCCGGTATAGTTTAATGGCAAAACGATTCATTGGTAATGAATTGAGCATGGGTTCGATTCCCATTACCGGCTCACCTATTTCCATTCTGCCTCAAATGTAGTATAATTTCGCGTATGGCTAAAAAGGGTGAACATAGAATAAAAATCGGTCTTGTCTGTCAGGTCTGTAAATCCAGAAATTACATCACGCAGAAAAATAAGATGGAAACACCTGAGAAGTTGGTGTTAAAAAAGTTTTGTAAAGTCTGTAGAAAAGTAACAGATCATAAGGAAACAGAGAAGCTAAAATAGCAAAGGACTAATTTCATATGGCAAAGAGTAGAAGCGCTGACAAAGCGCTTTTTTAGTACCTTTTTATCTCCCTTCCATTTATCATGTGTTTAAATAATCTCCTACCTTGTTTATGGATCATAAGTTAGTATATGATCCAGTAATTAATGTTTGAATTACTAACTGAAGCACTATATAATGATTTACGTAATACACCAGGGGGTGTCCGTTAATGGTAAACGGGCCGCCTCCAAAGCGGCTCCTGGGGG
>CAZNVI010000078.1:0-3461 GCA_964576705.1 uncultured Gammaproteobacteria bacterium
AAAACACAAGAAATATTTTACCTTTTGTCATTTTATTACTTATTTCTTCTCACTTTTACTTACTGCCTACTCAAGGCCCATTTTTTCTTTTACCTCTGATGCCGTGCTTCGCGCCATCTCGGTTGCTTTCGCATTTCCGGATTTAATAATAGAATCGACCTCCGAAGGATTATCCTCATAATACTTCCGCCTTTCTTGGATCGGTTGTAATTCTTTAAATATAGCGTCTGAAACTTCAGTCTTCATGTCTGAATAGCGAATGTTTTTACCCTTGTAAGCTTGAACATATTTTTGATGCAGATCGGTTCCTCCGAAAAGATAAGCCAACTTAAACAAACTCGCTATTCCGCCTACTTCGGGAATTGGTCCGCCAATCGTACCGCTATCAGTTGGTACTTTTGCAATTTTATTTTTTATAGTCATAAGATCATCTGTGATATTTATGAAACTTCCTTCCACAGTTTTACTCATCTTTCCTTCGCCCGTAAGAGAGGGTATATATTCACCCTTCGTTCTGAATCTTACAGGCTCTGGGAAATCTGTACCGTAAAGCTGGTTCATTTTACGGGCTATTTCCCGTGCGACTTCTAAATGCGGTTCTTGATCGATTCCGACAGGCACCATTCCGGCCTTATATATAAGTATGTCTGCGGCCATAAGGATCGGATAATTAAGAAGTGCCATAGTAGCATGCTGCGGATACTGTTTTATTTTCTCCTTAAATGTCGGTAAGTGCTGCATGCGGGCTATAGTGACAACTGATGATAGGTAAAAGGCCAACTCAGCATGATGCGGATTATCAGCCTGAATAAACAAGGTACATCTTTCAGGGTCTAGTCCCGCAGCCAAATAATCGATAATTACTTCCCTTCTATTTCTTCGCAACTCTTCTGTATCAAAAGGGGTAGTTACAGCGTGGATATCTGCAACCATATAGAAAGTTTCGTATTCCGGATTATTCGATAACTCAATCATCCCCCTAACAGCACCCAAATAATTTCCCAAATGCAATCTTCCCGTGGCTCTAATACCCGATAGAACTCTTCTCTTATTATTCATAGCCTAAAATTAAAATATCACTAAAGTCCGATTCTCGCCCGCAGTAGCTTTCTTGCCTGCCATAGCTTTAGCAACTGCAGGAGCGAAGGCGGGTAGCCCTAATTCCGGATAAAACTCTTTTTTTCATATTAATTGGATTATAGCAAGAAATGGTCAGATTTGCCGCTGAAATTAAAACCATGCATTAACATAGACATAAACAACTCCATTAAAAAGTAGGGTTTATTGACCTGTCTAGCTGCAGACTGTATGCTTAATTTATGTATCAAGAGTTAGAGCCGACTGATCCACAATTAGCTCCAAATACTAAAAATAGTAAAGTTAGTTCATTATCAAAAAAGAAATTATTTTTATTTATATTCCTTTTAGCTGCTCTTTGTGTGGCGATATCAGCGGGGATTATAAACAGTCTTAGTTCAGGAAAGACAGAAATCCTAACTAAAAAAACTAAGACAGATGAGTACAGTAAGATAGTTAGGGAGCAAGAAATGCGCAATAAAGCCCGCAAGCCATCTATTGAACCTGTATTCGCTCGCAAAGCTCTGGGAAACCACACTCTTCATATTATTTACACAAAGCCCGCAAGCCTAAACGGGAATACTGTATCCAAACTAATAGATGCATTAAATTACACAGGCGAGAATATTAGAGATAAATGCGTTAACGGAAACTGCTACCAAGCCGTTTCCTTAAATTACATTAAAGAATACCTTAATAAAGAAAAAAACATATATGGGGTTAGGGATTTTGAGATTACCATTAAAACCCATCCCCTACTCAATATGGAAGATCTACATAAAGTCGGTGACGTTGCTCTTCTTTGGGACAAAGATACATTTGGTATCACTAAATTAAAAGACGGATTTGAAAAAACGCTGAAACAAAACAGCATAAACATTCCCGAAGGAGATCTAGTAGCTTTTTTATATCTTGATGACTCATTTGACCATAATACAGACGCATCAGATAGATTTTATGAGCACAAAAAATTCAGGTCTTTTGCCGACTTTAAGTATGGAAAAACATACCTGAATATTTACAACTTCGAGGAGTCATTCAGCGCTATAGTTGTAGAAATTCTAACCCACGAATTGCTTCATCTATTCGGCGCGACAGATAAATATGAGGAATATGACCCTAATAGAAGATGCAGTCTCAAAGGTCTTGGTAATCCTGATTTAGCGCCATTATATCCACAGACCCAGGCAGATATAATGTGCATGTATATCGAAAAATCGGCGAACAACTTCACCAGGGGATATTTGGTTAACAGTGAGTTAATTATCAATAAGTTTACCGCGGGGGAGATCGGATGGGAAGAATAATTTTAGAATTTGTATTCTGATTTTAGATTACTATACTCTGCAGCCACGTCCTCTTTAAGTTCTTCCAATTTTCGTCCGAGTTCTTTTATTTCTCTGTCTACTTTGTCGGAAGCCCGAGAGCCATCGCTCCCGTTTTTTTGCATCTCCTGGGCATAGACCTGACTTGACGCAGCCAATGCATCCGCATCTCTGTCTTCTACAGCCTTCACTAAGGATTCCAGATATTTAACCTCTATGTTAAGACCCGACACAGTATAGCTATAATATTCATCGAAAGGCTCGCCGGCTTCAACCTGCTGGAATAACCGGATAATCTCTTTCAGTTTTGTTACGCCGGATGTGACAGATTGCGTGTATCTCTTGGGATCACTGATCATATAATTTGAAGCGCCGCTTAATTCAATCGTCAAATCTTCATACATTTTTAAAGGCTTAACCAAGGCTTTGCCCATTTTTATGTTTTCTTCTTCAAACTTACTAAGCTCATCAGCCTTCTTGGTATAATCGTTAATGTTTAACAGGTAGTTTTTTAGCTTACTTACTTTGGTATCTCTTAATGTCTTATCCAAATCAGTACGCACATCTCTTGCCTCCCTCATTAAATCCTCACCCTCAGCTGCATAGCGCTCTAATTCGTCAGCGCTGCTACCTGGCTCTTCCTCCAAATGCTGAGACAGTCTTTTTACTGTACGGGAATACTTTATAAATTCTCCATTCACTTCTTCAGCGCTTGAACCAATTTTGGCAGGAGATTCAAAGAAAAGTATATAATAACTCATCGCACCCACTATTAATATCAATATACCTAAGACAGCAAGCGTAATTAGTTTTTTGTAAGAATTACCCGGCTTAACATCAACAGCTTGCGGCTGGACAGGAGAAGTTGAGAGAGAAGTAGTCGCTATGGACGGCGCAACCTGTTCAGAGGAAGGCACAGCACTTGTGGAATTATCTGGTGTAGTATTTTCCATAACATATTCAGAGTAAGCTCTATAGTTATAATTGTCAAGATCTCAAACCATGTATTACACCAAAATAGAAATGTCCTACTCTCCAAATTAGAAACGTCCGCTTTTA
>CAZNVI010000079.1:0-3336 GCA_964576705.1 uncultured Gammaproteobacteria bacterium
AAAATTGTATTTTAAACGATTATCATTGACATGTATAATTTTTGGTGATTTACTAATTAATGGAAGAGCGATATCACGATGACCACTGAAAATCACAGCGATACCCCATCAACTAATACACATAGTCATGCCAGTTTCGGCCTCCGTTTCCTGGCATACTGGGTAGATTTTTTAATCCTTTTTATTCTTGGCTTTGTTCTTCAGGCTATGATCGGTAATAATCCACTAGCTTTATTTACTGTCAAAAGCGTAAGCGAATTAGAAGCGCTTCAATCATCCTCTACACAAATGCTGGGCACTATCTTAGGCTTGGTGCTTTATCTAGCTTATTATCTAATTTTTTTGGTTAATTATGATGGCGCTACGCCCGGGAAAAAATTATTGGGCATAAAGGTGATAAAAGAAAACGGTGAAAAATTGACCTATCCTACTGCTTTCATACGTTATGTCGGCTTACTTATATCTTTCGCAACTATTTTCTTTTTCGGCATCGGCTTCTTGTGGATAATTTGGGATAAGAAAAAACAGGCACTACACGATAAAATTGCAGGAACTCTCGTAATTAGAGAGGGTAAATCCAGGACTGTATTGGGAGTAATTATTACTTTAATCGCTATGATGATGCTTTTCGTATACATGACTGCTGCCATGCTCCAAGGATTTATGCTTGGGATGCAGGAAGCTAAAAACAATCGTGGCACTATACAAGAATCACGCATCCAAGAAGAGCTTCAGGACAACCAAGAGAAGGATAAAGATAAGATACTCTCATTCGCTCCATCAAGCTGTGGATTGACGATCCCTGTCCCGAAAACTACTGACACTGTTGATGGGAAAGAAAGAAAATGGCTGTATGAAGAGGTTCCTCTGGCTATTAACACTTTCACCGTTCTTGATCCTGATGTCTATACCCCAAGGGGAGTGCAAGGTGTTTTTATCGGATATAAAGAGAATGATTCCCGATTGGGCGGAAGATCATTTAGCGTCGCTTATCCTGGTTTAAATATTTACTGCGTAGATAATACGAATTCATATACATTAGAAGAATATGCATCGCTTGCCCAGGCGAACAAAACCTATAAGGTGGAAAGGCAAGAAAGCGTTTATTGGGGGGAAGTAGAATTAATTCCTTTGATTCTTGAAGGTAAAGATCCTTCAGGCAGAGAACTTCGTGATCTTCCCTATTTAGCAGTGTCTAAAGATGGCAGCAAGCTCTTATATGTACGGGTTTGGACAGCGGGCGGCTACACAAACGAAGAAGCGTTAACAGAGGACTTAGGTATCATTGTAAGGAACTTAAGACATAGAGGTAGTTCAGGGGTAAACACAAAAGGAAGCGGTAACGTGAACATAGACATTAATAGCAACGTTAAGGGAGTAAATACGGTTTCCGAAAAGGCAACGTCCCTATAACGCACTATGCAAATTACCTCTAGCCCTACAAGAGAAAAATACCCGCTTAGCTATAAAAAGATCACTAAAAAGACATTTGTGTCCGTAATCGGCTGGTCATTTTTTTTCTGTTTCATTATGTTTTTCTTTTTTATTGCCGGGGTGGGAATAATCCTGGATGGCGAAGACCCGTCTTTAATAATAATCCTTGGGGTGTTCCTGCTTTCTTCTTTCGTAATCTCGACGATAATCATAGCAGTCCTTTCTTATCTATATCAAAGCTGGTATTTCGCAGTATATTTTTACGATATAATGCATGATTATTTAGTCATTAAAAAAGGGCCCATCACCCCCAAAGAAATTACAATCCCTTGGGAACGAATACAAGACGTATATGTAGATCAAGATATCTTTGACAGGATTTTCGGATTATACGATGTGCACTTATCTACAGCTACATTTACTTCAGGCATGCAAGCGCATATAGACGGTGTAGAAAAAGAAGCAGCAGACGGATTAAGAGAAGAGCTTCTGGAGAAAATTAAAAACCGCATAAGTAAGAAATGACTGTGTATGCAAAAAATTATTACACAAATAGATTTTCCGGTTGAGCAACGGTGGCTAATAAAGGTTCCGATAAGCTTTTTCTTCATTACCATTCTCCTTATTATTTTTCTCTCGATTTTTCTTATACCATTAGCTCTCATGGACAACGATGGTTGGCTAGCGTTTGTAATGAGTACAGGCATGATTATCTTCATCATGATCGGAGTTAGCATCATCTCTTTAATAGTTGCAGCTTTATCCAGAGATAATTTCCATTATTCATTAGAGAACGAATTCATAGTGTTTAAGCAAGGAATCTTAACCAAGCAACAAAAAAACCTTCCTTATTCTGTTATTCAAAATCTTCTTATAACAGAAGACCTGGCTGATAGATTCCTCAAAACTACATCTTTAACCATCGAGAATGCTTCTTTCGGCGGAGGGCAGGTATACGTAAAAGGAAGAGCCCCTGTAGCATGGATAGGATTTGCCGGAAATTCTGCGACGATACCGGGACTTACTTATGACAACGCCAGTAAACTAAAAAGGGTCCTCCTTGAGAAGATTAAAGAATATTCAGATGTTGATAAAAAATCAGGCTTATGAAATTTAGGTAGCCAAATAATAAATCCAGCGCATCAAGAATCAAATTCTTCCAGTTTTTCTATAGCCTATTAATAACGGAATAAAGAATGTCAAAAAATAATACAAATATACATCTAATTTATAATACCCGTCTTCAGGCATGAAAACTTTAACGAGGAATAAATAATCAAATACTACTGCAATAGCAGTCCAAATAACTGCCAATATAATATATTGATTAAAGCTCTCTAGTTTTATTTTTTTTCTCAATACCCACAACGTTATGAATATACCGATGGGCATAATCACCCACCCAATCATAGATGCGGGTATAATCGGAAAAAGAACTATTCCTAACACATAACCCGCTAACCATAACAGAAAACCCCAAATAAACACTTTCTTTATAAACTTATTATGCTTCATATTAAATTTCTCTTCTTAATTTCTTCAAGAATTTTACCCCCCAACTCTCTACATGAACAGTTTTTGGAATGTGCCAGGTGCCACTCTATCCTTTGATCAAGGCTCGGTTTTTCAGGCATTTTATTACTCAGGTGCCATTCTTTATTAATCTTCATTATAAGCCTACATCTTAAACTAACTTTTATGAAATGAAAATGATGAAAATCACGTCTTTGACATATATCACGGTTATCTCCGGTTATAAGCTTCATAAAATAATTCCGGGATGGATTTCTGTGGCTGTTGGTGGTAAAATATCCAAACCAAAGATATCTTTTTTGGTGATTAACAATATATTCCCCTGTAGCTCAATGGTAGAGCGCCTCGCTGTTAACGAGGATGTTAGAG
>CAZNVI010000080.1:0-3291 GCA_964576705.1 uncultured Gammaproteobacteria bacterium
ATTACATGTTTCATCAAACTAAAATTAAATTGACTGCCTGGTATCTGCTTATCATCATGGTAATAAGCGGTATGTTTAGTGTCGCGATATACAGGCTATTAACAGTGGAAATTGATCGGTTTGCATATCAACAGCAGATTCGGTATGAACGAGTAGAAATGGATTGGCGAATACCGGAAGGATTAAAACAGCAATTATTAGAGCGTTTAGACCCGGAACTTGTTTCTGATGCGAAGAAAAGAATCGCACAGCGTTTATTTTTCATAAACGGCGGGATACTTCTAGCTGCCAGCGCGGCATCTTACTTTCTCGCGGGAAGGACTTTGCGACCCATCCAGGAGATGGTTGATGAACAGAAACGATTTATCGCAGATGCATCTCATGAATTTAAGACCCCATTAACATCTCTTAGGTCAGAAATTGAGGTGGGATTGAGAGATAAAGCATTATCATTAAACACAAGTAGAGAGCTTCTGGGAAGCAATCTGGAAGAAGTCATTCGCTTACAAGAATTAACTGATCGTTTATTAATATTAGCTAAAAACGGTAATTATTCTTTCGCTGACTATTCTACTTTTGAGCTGGATTCATCTATGAAATACGCATTAAAACATTTAAGCGGATTAATTAAGAAGAAGAATGTAAAGATAGTTACAAATTTTGAGAGAGTTAAATTTAACGGTGCATACGATAGAATCACTGAGGCATTCATAATATTTGTCGATAATGCAATTAAGTACAGTAAGAATGGAGGTACCATAAAATTAAGTATTAGCAAAAAGTTAAACTTTGCAGTAATAACAATTAAAGATTATGGTATAGGTATAGCGAATAAAGATATCCCGCATATTTTCGACAGGTTTTTCAGGAGTGATAATTCAAGGTCAAAAAATAAAGTATCCGGTTTTGGTTTGGGATTATCAATCGGAGATAAAATTATTAAGGCACATAAAGGCACGATTAGTTTAGTAAGTGAATTAGATAAAGGTACGGAATTTAAGATTAAATTACCACTCAATAAAAATTAAACTTCATTTTTAAGCATAATTTCAGTAACATATTTTATATTTAATTTATCAATAAACGAAAGGGGGTGAGAATGATGAATAAAAAATATATTTTACCTGTAATCGCAATGACACTAGTCGGTAGTGTCTTACTCGGCGGTACATACGTCTATGCCCAAACAGAAACCGGCCAAACATTTGCAGCCAAATTAGCTTTGCGATTAGGTATAGAAGAGGGTAAAGTGCAAACTGCTTTAGATGATATTCATAAGGAGCATCAAGTTGAGATGCAAGCTCGTATTGAGGAAAAGTTAACCCAAGCCGTGTCTAGTGGGAAGATAACTGAAGCCCAAAAACAAGCAATTCTTGATAAGCACAAGACTCTTATGGCATCTAAAGAAGCTTTGAGAGAGGAGTTTAAGGATATGACTCCAGAGGAGCGGAAGGCCATGATGGAGAAGGAGCAGGAAGAGATGAAGGCGTGGGCAGACGAAAATGGCATTGACTTAAAAGAGTTTATGCCTTTCGGGCATAAAGGGATGGGATGGAAGATGAGAGCTATGCATTAATCCATCTTCTTATATAAACGGGCACCGGTATAAATTCCGGTGTTCCGTTGTTTGTTAAAAACCTGATATACTTTTTATTCGATGGAAAATAAAGAAAATAATATTAATATAGAAACAAATAATGCACCTGTTTCCTCAAATGATAATATTCTTTTGCGAAAAAGAAATCGCATTCTGATTCTCGTTGGTCTGATTTTAATTTTATCGACAGGATTATTATTTTTTTCATCAAAATCTTCAAGTTATACCCCCCAGCTGTCGAATGTTAGTACGCATCTGAAAGATGATTCCGTTACTCCGACCCCAATTCCTTTTATAGAGCTTACAGTGCCGTTTCTGCGTGAGAAAACGTATGAGAGTAAGCTTTCCGAATTGCAACCCATTTCTGCAGGATCGAATTATAATGCTTATTTGACTAGCTACACATCTGATGGTTTAAAAGTAAATGGATTATTGACTAAACCAGAAGGTGAGGTTCCGGAAGGCGGTTTTCCGGCAATTGTCTTCACTCACGGATATCTTCCGCCTGCTTCTTATCAAACCAATGGTGAACCATATTCTTCTTACGTCGATTATCTGGCGAGGTCAGGGTTCGTGGTATTTAAAATAGATTTAAGAGGACATGGTAATTCTGAAGGAGAAGCTGGAGGAGGGTATTACGGTTCTGATTATGTCTCAGATATACTTCATGCGTATAATGCGTTACAAAATTCAGATTTTGTAAATCCATCAAAAATCGGTTTGTGGGGTCATAGTATGAGTGGGAATGCGGTATTGCGGAGCATGGCTGTAAGACCTGAAATACCGGCAAGTGTTATTTGGGCTGGTGCAGTATATACATACGTAGATATGCAGAAATACAGAATAAATGATTCGAGTTATCAACCACCTCAGAATAATACAGAAAGACAAGCCCGAAGACGTGAGTTATTCGAGAAACATGGGAGTCCGAGTGCAGCAAGTGTATTCTGGAAACAAGTAGCGCCGACGAATTATCTAGCGGATTTGAAAGGTGCTATAAGTATCCATCATGCGGTGGATGATAGTGTAGTAAATATCGGATATAGTCGGGATTTAAATTCGCTTCTTGACCAAACTTCAATAGTACATGAGTTATATGAGTATCCATTTGGGGGACATAATATAACTGGAACGAGTTTTTCGCTCGCGATGCAGCGAACTGTAGAATTTTTTAAAGAAAATCTCTAGAGATTTGCGCTTTTGATGATTAGTACTCACAATCATTTTCTATTAATCTCAAATAATTTCAATTAGTTTTCAGTAAAGTATGGATATTGGTAGAGACTTGTAGAGATTTATAGATATTATTTGTCTGGGGATAAAACTTTTGGCAATTTCGTTCCTTCCGATATAAATTTAATCGATAGCGAATTCACACAGTGGCGGGTATTTTTATCTGTCATAAATTCACCAGTGAATACGTGGCCTAGATGGCCTCCGCAATTCGCACATTGAATTTCTGTTCTGCTGCCATCTGGATCAGGGATCCTTTTAACGTTGTTTGGAAAATTGTCGTCAAATGCCGGCCAGCCGCAATGGGCATCGAATTTCGCTTTTGATGAAAATAGGGGAGAGTTGCATCTTCTGCAGGTGAAAGTACCTTTTTCGTAAAAGTTATCATATTCGCCAGAAAAAGGAGGCTCAGTTCCTTTATGGACTATTATTTTGGTTTCTTCAGAAGTAAGTTTATTCAT
>CAZNVI010000081.1:0-3024 GCA_964576705.1 uncultured Gammaproteobacteria bacterium
AAAATTTAACAATATAGGATGAATATTGTATAATTACCGACTGTATATGGAAAATCGCCCTGAAAGACTAACCTTACTTATTCGCGAAGAGCATAATCTTTTAGAACGTCAATCTCTTATAGGCTCACAAATTGCATATTTTAAAGATAATGGGGTGAAGGACGAAGCTTCATTCCCCCATCCCCCTTTAACAGAACCCCACATGCCCATAGTAGAATTAAAAGGAGCTGCGGTAGATACTAAAAAAGAGATAGATAGCTTAAGAAAAAAGAAAGCATGGCATGGAGTCGAAGCTATAAAGAAGACTAGAGAATGGATATCCCAGCAAGCTGCTGATTTCCCCCAGTTAAATAGGACTCTTCCGGCATCAGATGTAATCTTTGAACCAACTGATAAAAGGACAATCATAGGTAAAACGCAAACCGAAATTCTGAGAGGACTGAAGCGCATGGTAGATCCTGAAAATGATCCTTATATTTATTATGGCCTAGAGTTATTAATAGCTGGTAAAGATCCTAAACGGAAACATTTGGAGAAAAAAACGCATGAAAAGGAAATACGAATCAATGATGGATCAAAAAAAAGGAAATCTAAAAAACCAGAAAGTGACAATGATCCTTTAAGAATCAGTATCCATGAGGATCGTGGGTTCATAATTTTAAACGGCAAAAAAATTGAGTTTAATGAGAGGGCCGGTAAAAATTTAATGTTCCAGGTATTCCTGGCCTTAAACAATACGCCCCAAGGATTATCAGCAAAAGAAATTGAAGAGATATATAGGAAAGCCGGAGGCTCTGAAAAACTTGCAGGGTCTCTAATAGTTACCCAACTTAGGAAAAAAAGCAGAGTTAATATACCATATGACAGAGAAACTAAAACATATAGACTACCGAAGGGAGAAATTACTTTAATAAAACAAAAACAAGTAAAAAAACCACAGACAGAAAGAATACCAGAGCCAGAGACAGAAAAAGCCCTACCTTCTCACGTAATTTCAACATCTGAGTTAAAGAATCTTATAGCCTTCTCTCTGGCAATCGGTTTAATTGATGATTTGGGTGTAGATGCCCTCGGTTTACCTAAAGTAGATCAACCAAATAAAACTTCAGGAAATACTGATCAAAAACCTAATATACAGCATATGGATGTTTTTACCGCCCTAGATAAAATCGCTGGTATATTCCTGGAAAAAGACTCAGCGAAAAAGACATCTATGCTAGTAGAGCAAGAAGATGCAAGCCAGGCTATGGTCGGATTTCTAGTCCATCCTTCACGATTTCTTAAGTGCCTTGAAGACCTACATAATATAGCGATAAAAAGTCCTTCTTTGCTGGATAAAAACCCTCAATCCCCTATTAACCGGACCAGACTGTACCTTTTAATAAGAAAATTCTCAGAAATGCCTATATCACCGAATCAGCTGAAAGTACCAAAAGGGAATTTCGGGAAAGAGGATGCAGATACCGTATATGATTTATTAGAGAAAAGACACCCTGGGATAAACGAAGAAATAACAAATATCGTATACGAACTCTACGGCCTAGTAAAAAAAGGAGCCACCCTAGCTGTCAATCAGATTACTAATAGAATTATAGAATTGGCTCCAGAGGCACTACAAGATGAATCTTCGCTATCATCAAATTGGGCTACGCCAAATAAGTTAATCGAATATTTAGATAAAAAACAACTACGAGCAAGTAAAAACGATAGGACCCGCTTGGATAGAGTCGAGATAGCACTTGCATATCTCATCGGTAAATATAAATTAAGTAATAAAGATATTAATAAAGTTAGAAAGCTTATTAAAGATGAATTTAGACACTTTGATGAGGCTTCTTCTGAAAATTAATTGTAGCTATAAATTTATGACAACAGACTTTTCAATACCTCGATAATACTGTTAAGTGATAAACTTGTAGGAATCATATCGGGATTTTTTACTGATCCGTTAAGAAGCATCTTTTTACTCACATGAAGAAACCAAGTCGCATCGGGATCGATCTTTTTTAACTGTTCATACGCCAGCGTCAAATCAATCCCCTGCTGCATACTTGCACCCTGAACCTCTGCGCCTTGTACCTGGTCTGCCCTTCGGGGCATCGTTTTTATTGACACATTCCCCCGCCTCTCATCTTTTCTAACGACTAATACATATCCCATTTTTTGTGCCAGCTTTACTACTGAATCATTCATACTTTCTATACCTAAAGCCTTACCATATTTAGTTTCAAATTCTATCCCTTTTTTAAGCTCTGATTCAGCCCAAATCTTATTTTCAAAGTAACTGAGAATATAGTCCAGGCAAGTTCTCCCGAATTCTATGAAATTGTGATCATCACCAGGCTTAAGATACTGCAAGCCTTCATTTATCCCGAAAAGTGAAAATTCGTGGTAATCGTTAGCGGCATCAGGACGATAAACTTCCTGGAAATGGTCATAATCCACGATTAAACTCATAATTCTTGATATAGCCTCTTTGTGCTCATCTTTCATCAACTGACCTGAGGATTCTATTTCAGATAATACGAACTCCCAGGACCGCATCGCGCCTGATGTGTCCATATCAGAAGTCTGATGATGATCCAAAGGCCCCATTCCCGTATCCACATGCATAATTTCATCATTATTTACTTCTAAAATTGCCTTGGTTTCAAAATCAGGATGGTTTTTTACTCGTTCTAATCTATTTCCTGCAGGCACAAATTCTACCTTCGCATCATTCCAGCCAGGAAGAAATTTCTTAACTACCCATACGGAACCTATCGCATCAAGATCAGGAGAAAGATGTGTGACTATAATTTTCATTTCGGAATAAGTATATCATGCCTTAAGCTGTAATTTAAAGCTAAGCTTTGAAGTCAAAAAATTTAGCTCTTTTTGGAGAATATTCCTCAAACATCTATCTAACTTAAGCCAAATCCGCACAATAAAATCAATCCAAGATAATAGATTTGATAACTCTTTTATTAAAACATGCACCATATTTGACAATCAAGCCAAATACATGTAACTTTAATTTATGCA
>CAZNVI010000082.1:0-2713 GCA_964576705.1 uncultured Gammaproteobacteria bacterium
CGCGTATGGAAGCTGGTAATAGAAGCAAGAAGCAAGAAGCAAGAAGCAAGAATAGAAGACAGAGATAGGGAGGCGATGATGAATAAAACCATAAAAGGTGTCACAGAAGATATGGAAGAGTTAAGGTTC
The DNA here is from genome assembly GCA_964576705.1 of uncultured Gammaproteobacteria bacterium. Lineage (GTDB taxonomy): Bacteria > Patescibacteriota > Microgenomatia > Levybacterales > UBA12049 > CAYMDS01. The sequence continues at coordinate 130 of CAZNVI010000082.1, forward strand.
AACACAGCTATTGCGAAGATTATGACTTACTATAATTTCCTATCGGATCAGAAAGAGTTGAGTAGAGAAGAAGTTGAGGTGTTATTGAAGCTTTTAGCGCCCTTCGCACCGCATATGACTGAGGAACTTTATCAAAGGGTATCACGGGTATCAAAAGTACCACAGGTACCACTGGAAGAAGGAGATAAAAAAACTCGTGATACTCGTGGTACACGTGCTACGCTTGGTACTTTTCGCTCGATCCATCGATCTGCTTGGCCATATTACGATATAGATAAGATAGTATCTGATACTGTCGTAATCGCCGTACAAGTAAACGGAAAACTGAGAGAAACTTTACGGGTGCAAGGTGCAGGGTACAAGGCACAAGAGGAAATAGAACAATTGGCGAAGGAGAGTGAAAATGTGAAAAGACAATTGGAAGGAAAAGAAATTAGAAAAGTTATCTATGTATCGGGGAAGATACTTAATTTTGTGACTTAAGGTAGTTTTCATGGCTGCCCAAGGATATAAGCAACTTATTTCATATCAACTAGCCGCTATTGCCTTCCAATTAGGATGGGAATTTGTGCCACTCTATTATAATAGGTATGAAGATGCTCGTCAGCGAGATCAAATAAAGCAAGCCCTTAGATCGTATAAGCAAAATATAGTTGAAGGATCAAGCGAGAGAAGCTTATCATCTAAGCTTAAACTATATGATGTAGCTAAGGCTTCTGCCATGGAAGCTCTCGAAGACTTTCAAGATATCCTTGTTTTTGAAAAGCTGCTTCAGTGGAAGAAAGGTGATGTCAGACTTCTGCGCTTTCATGTTGTTTTTGAGCGATCTCCTTCTGATCCTTATTATACTTCTTATCCTTCGATAGGAAGGATCAGAGCAGAGATGGGATTAGAGGAAAAAGAGGGATTAGACGGAAAGGATAAAAAAGCTGCAATAGATGCTGTAGCTAATTATATGGTTGATGTGATTATAAGAGGCGGTTATCTTTTAGATAAACAAATAAACGCAGTAGAAGAATTGCACGAACGTGAAGGAGGATATAAAGAAAATTTATTAAAAAGGCGACTTGCATACAGAAAAAGATCTTTCTAGAATAGTGATAGTATGGACAATTTGATCCAAAATATTACTCCTTATTTTCGAAAATACGCAATTCCTCTTAGCCTCGGATTAATTGGCGTGATATTCTTAGGTTATGGTTTGATACAGTCTTCTGTGAAGAATAATGTCGAAGATCTAGTTTTCACATCTGACTCTGATTCGACAGAATCGGTAAAAAGTGCTGCAGTTATTTCGGAAATCACAGTGGATATTTCAGGTGCTGTGAATACGCCTGGTGTGTATTCCTTAAGTGAGGGGAGCAGGGTAAAAGATGCTATAGAGACAGCAGGAGGCTTAAGTGATGCAGCGGATACTGAATTTGTACAGCGGAGTTTTAATTTGGCAGCGAAACTTCAAGACGGCTCAAAATTATATATTCCAGAGATCGGGGAAAGTATTGGAAGTAGCTCAACGAATTTGGGTATTATGAGTAGCACCCCACTTCGTCAAGGCTTCGAGGGGCAGGCGGGTAGCTTAATTAATATTAATTCAGCCAGTGAGTCAGAATTGGATACACTTTCTGGTGTAGGGCCAGTGACCGTGGGAAAGATAATAGATAATAGGCCATATAATACGCTTGAAGAGTTGGTTTCGAAAAAAGCAGTAAGCAGAAGTGTTTTTGAGAAGATAAAAGATCAAATCTCCCTCTATTAACCAAAAATCCCCTCACCGGGATTTTCCCCGGAGAGGGGATAGATAAATTCTTCATTATTCGAATTATCTGCAGCAATCAGCAGGAATTCAAATAGTATGAATCAACGCGACTCCTTTTTAAACGGTACCTTTAGCAGGGTGTACTAAAAGACGTTCTTAAAAAGGAGGGTGCTTATTGTCTTACTCGGTTGCGAGAGCGATAATGCTACCAAGTGTGGCACCTAGGCAGCCCATCGCAAAAGCGTAGCCAAAGTTCTTCGTAATTACATAAGAAGCAATTCCAAAGATCGCAAAGCTAACTACCGCGAAGGCTCCAACCCTCTTATCTCTCTTTTTCATTTTCATACCATATTTGTACTATATGCACCCTGAATATAACATATAGTAGATTTCCCTACGTGGACTTAGGGTTTTTGCCAGATTTTCAGTATCTGTCCACCTGCAGATTGACCACTACAGACCCACTTTAGGTGGGGATACTTTTTATCAGTCGATTCTCCTTCTCCAAACGTGATCGTAACTGAGGGGGATCAGTCATAGGACGTCCTTGGAGAAAGGAGCTTTATTTTTGCCTGATTTCTTGGCTCAGGATTAGGCTGATTCCAATCAGCGCAAAAGCTGCAAAGCCAAAAACAGGCGTTATTAGGGGATCGGTGGAATTAGTATTCCACAAGGCGATCCCTATGCACAAAAGGCCTAATATTAAACAGGCCAAGCATGCATGTTGCGCTTTCATTTTTTATCCTCCTTTGGGCAAATAGTATTTGCCCTAATTTATCCCGGCATGTACCCCGCGGTTCTCACCTGAAAGCTTTCAGGTGGTGGGTA
>CAZNVI010000083.1:0-2615 GCA_964576705.1 uncultured Gammaproteobacteria bacterium
ATATACTTAAAGTATGTCTGCTTACCTATTCTTACCCTTGGCGTTTTTGAGGTTTTGGTTTTTGGAAGCGCCTATAAATATCTTAGGTTATTTTTCGTCATTAAATAATGCTTTTTTGCAGCAATTCTCACTCATGCTTCTCCTGCGAACCTTTTTTAAACCAATTAAAAATGAATATAGGGAAGGGTTGATTTGGTTTTCTGTAGTTATGGGGATGTTTGTGAAGTTTTGGATTATTCTTTTAGATTTATTTTTATTCGCAGCACTCCTGATTATTGAAGCACTTGTCTTATTTTTCTTTATTCTTTGGCCATTAATTACTATAGCACTATTATTTTACAGAATATCTATATGATCCAATACTCATATATCATGCATTTTTATCACACCGCATTTATACGAATGGTTAGGATATTGAGCCTATTTTTTATAGGTCTTTGGTTGTATGCCGGAATAACAGGTAAAACTGATATAAATTTTCCGTTATTTTTATTATCGATTTTCCTACAGATAGAAATATTTATTCGTTTTAAAGTAGCCGGGGTTTTGCCCGGAGTAAAGATATCTGAGAATGATGGTAAGAACTTTTTAACATCTTGTACCACTGAGGTCTTGGAGAAGGTCGTTACACACCAGAAATCAACAAAAATAATTGAAGCATTGGTTAACAGTCCTCAGTGTAAATTTATATTAGAAAGAATTCCTCTTCTTAAAAAAGAGGTAATACTATTCGAAGTAACACTTCAGGATCTATTGGTAAATGCATCTATGGTTTCCAAATCAACGCAAGGTGTTTATATAACTACCATGGATTTTTTAGTAGGTTATTTTCTGATTACAGAACCGACCACAAAACTACTTTTTAATAAAAAAATAAAGAGCGAAGAATTGGTTGAAATATTGACTTGGGCAAGACATAAGTTTCCTCAGGAGGAAAATCCACCGAAAAAGCGGGTTGAATTTTATGGAGACGGGTTTGCTGATGCCTTAACCACAGGATGGACGCCTGAGACGAAAAAATACACCCAAGATTTCTCCTATAAAGCATATAAAAATAAGCCGCATGTTTTGGGAAGGGAAAAAGAGTTTGCTCAAATTCTTGAGGTGATTTCAAAATCAGAAAATAATAATATTCTTTTAGTAGGTGACGCTGGTTCAGGTCGCGAAAATTTGGTTTCTCTTTTCGCGATGGAAAGTTTTTTACATACAGCATCAATCAGTTATCCTCGTGTTAAAGTTCTTGAGCTTATGGTAGGACCTTTAATTGCAGGCAGTGCAAATAGAGCTGAACTTGAAGCGCGCTTACAGTCTGTGATTGATGAGGTCTCACATTCAGGAAATATAGTTTTATATATTCCGGAATTTCAAAATATAAACGGCTCTAGTTCCTATAATGTTGATCTTTCCGGTGCTCTTTTTCCCTATTTAAAATCAGGAAAAGTACCGGTGATAGCAAGTGTATCGTCAGGGAATTATAAAAGTTTTGTCGAGAGAAGTCCTGTAATCGAAGCGTTTACAGTGATAAAACTTCCAGAGCCTACAGTTGAATTAGTACGAAAAATGCTGCTTTTGAAAACCGATGAAATAGAAGAAAAAAATAAGGTAATACTTACTTATAAAGCTATTACCACTGCCATAGAATTCGCTGATAGATATTTTCAAGATGCTGCGCTTCCCGGAGCGGCTTCCAATTTACTTGAGGATGTTTCGCACGCAGCATCGGTTAATAAATCAAAAGATACACCGGTTTTTGACAATAACCATGTGTTAATTTACGATTCAGATATTATAAAGACTATACAGAATAAGACGCATATAGCCGTGGCAGCACCGGAAAAGGCAGAAAAAGAACTTTTACTGCACCTTGAGGATAAACTTCATGAGCGCGTTATAGATCAGCAGGATGCTATAACAGCTATCGCTGAATCTATGCGAAGACTGAGGTCAGGCCTTACGTCACTTAAGCGTCCGATTTCATTTCTGTTCTTAGGTCCGACAGGAGTCGGAAAAACCGAAACCACAAAAGCACTTGCAGACTTATATTTCGGGGGTGAGAAGAATATGATCAGGCTTGATATGAGTGAGTATTCAGATACAGATGGAGTAAAAAGACTCTTAGGTGCACCCCCGGGAGAAGGCTCTGATCGGGGGGAATTGACAGATAAAATAGCAGATCATCCAGCATCTTTAGTGTTACTTGATGAATTTGAGAAAGCGCATCCACGCATACTTGACTTATTCTTGCAGGTGCTTGAAGATGGTAGGTTAACTGATAATAAAGGAAAGACTGTAAGCTTTTTGAATTCCATCTTGATAGCGACTTCAAATGCCGGGGCAGAATTCATACGCGAACAAATCGTAAAGGGAGTAGCTGTAGATAAAGATTTCTCTAAAAAATTACTTGATTATCTTCAGACACAGCATTTATTTAGGCCTGAGCTCATAAATCGTTTTGACGATGTAATCATTTTTAAACCTTTAGGGGAGAATGAGATGGTCGCGATTGCGAAGATATTAATGGGTGAATTGAGTAAACGTCTTTCTGAGCAGGATGTTATTTTTACCTATGACGATAAGCTTATGCAGAAGATTATAAAGGAGGGCTTTGATATCCA
>CAZNVI010000084.1:0-2283 GCA_964576705.1 uncultured Gammaproteobacteria bacterium
ATATGAGACATGCAAAAGTAAAAAAAAGAGCAATAAGTGCAGATAGTATCTATAACAGCGTAATGGTAGCACGCTTCATAAACCGGATCATGCAGAGCGGTAAAAAGACTATCGCACAAGATAAAGTATATTCAGCCTTCAAGTTAATTGAAGAAAAGGGACAAGAGCCACTTGCGGTTTTTGATAAGGCTATTCAAAATGTTGCGCCTAAAGTAGAGGTGCGTGCAAAAAGAATTGGTGGAGCTAATTATCAGGTACCTGTTGAGGTGCGTTCCGATAGAAAAAACGCATTAGCCATAAGATGGATAATCGAAGCAGCCAGGAAAAGATCAAATAAAGAATTTCGTAGATTTGAAGAAAAATTAGCAGCTGAAATTTATGCAGCGGCAAACGGAGAAGGGGAAGCGATGAAGAAAAAAGATGTTATGCATAAGCAAGCAGAAGCGAACAGAGCTTTCGCACATTTCCGCTGGTAAATATCCACTATATGTCAAAAGAGCAAGGTAGCTATTTTGACCCACGACTTACACCAGAAGAAGAGAGAAAAATAGACTTAGAAAGATTAGAAGATATAGAGCAAGACGCAAGGCAGTTGTTGGGGGATAATTATGATGGGTCAGGTCACGATTATATAAACTCACAGAATCGTGGGCTGTTAGAAGTAGAAAAAATAAATCAACAATTGGAAGATAGATAAAAAGAACCCACCTTGAAGCTTAGGGGATTGTTCCCCATCGCTGTTTTTTCGGAAATATTGTGCGACGTGGGTATTAAGTAATAATTAAAAAATAATAATGCAAAATGTGGATAACTATAATGTGCATAAAATGTGAAAAAAATACGAATATAATTTTCACGAAAATTAGGACTTTATACAGTAGAAAGGTTTGAGCGATGCTTAATCATAATACTAGAAATCCTGAAATTTTAGCTTGTCATTTCGAGCGAATGCGAGAAATCTAGAAGCGTTCACGCTTCGCTGGATTTCTCAGTTGCTATAAGCTCTTTCGAAATGACTTTGGCTCTGAAGTCCTATATTGACTTCCTGACTGTATTTTATTATTGTATAGAGCATCATGAAAGTTTTGTTTTCAATTCTTGAAAAGCTACTCCCCTCTCGTATTGCTTATGCTCACTGCGATGTTCCATGCGGAATTTATGATCCTAAGCCTGCACAGATTGCTGCCTCAACCGTACTTAAGATGGTTGAGAAAATAGAAGCACTTCCTTCAGATGAAAATTTGTGGACTACGGATGACAGAGCTAATTTCGTACGATTCGTCCATACCAAAGAAGAGCATGCAGAAGTTTGTAAAAAAGAGCTTCTAATTCTATGGACAGATTATTTCAAACCAGATCATTTAGAAAAATTTCCAGATCTTCATGACATATTCTGGAAAGCAGCTAAACTATGTTCAGAAAATAAGCAACATGTTTCTAAAGATTCAGCTGAGAAACTCATTAAAGCAGTTAATAATATAGCCGATATATTCCAACAGGCTAAATCCGCCAAATAACTTCACTAAAAATGTTTCTAATTAGAAAATTCGTTATTAATGGAAGCAGTATGCAGCCTAGCTTAAAGTCCGGTGATATAGTATTTGCGTCTCCCCTTCCCTATCTTCTTAAAAAGCCAAAGTTAAATGATCTTGTATTACTCATTGAGCCCAAAAATAGAAAAATAATAGTAAAACGTATAACTAAAATAGATAAACAAATGTACTATGTTATAGGGGATAATCCTGGTTCGAGCACCGATAGTAAAGATTTTGGATATATCAAAAGAAGGGATATAATAGGAAAAGTAATGTATGTTAAAAAAGGATATTAGGAGATTGAGAAGTTAGAATATTAGGCAAATAAGACACGAGGGGAAGTTTCTAAAAATCACTAAATATCTTAATATCTTCATTGCTCAATATCTCTAACAAATACTATGTTTCTTATCGTTTCTCAGACCATTGTTTTATTAATTATTTTTTTTCTCCTTTATATTCTCACATGGTTTCTTCCGACTGATAGTCCTTGGTCGCCTTGGTGGGCTACTTCTTCCAAAGTAGCACAAAGATTATGTCGCTTAGTTAAGCTAAGTAAAAACGATGTTTTCTATGAATTGGGTTCCGGTACCGGGACAGCTTGTGTGGTGGCTGCTAAAGAGTTTAATGCAAGCGTGGTAGGTGTTGAATCCAGTAAGTCACGCGTATGGTGGTCAAAAATGAAAGCCAGCCGAAGCGGCGTCAGGGATAAGATAGAGTTTATACAAAAAGATTTTTTTAAAGTCGA
>CAZNVI010000085.1:0-2281 GCA_964576705.1 uncultured Gammaproteobacteria bacterium
ATATACTGAAGTTGGAGTTTTTAGATGATAACATTGAAGCTTATGCTTTCACATTCGGCTGAAATATTTATAAAGTTAAACTATATACATTCAAATTATGCTTAAATGTATATAGTTTTTAAAATACGGAATTTAAACAAGCTTCATATGGAATCAGTTACTGATCAAAGATTACCCCCCCCCAGCGAAACACTAAGTCTAGATGTAGTATGGCTGCTTGCTCAGAAACTAGACTCTTTAACTTCAGTACGCCGGCAAGAAAAACAAATAGGAGATGGCCTTAAAGAAGCTCTAGGTGAACGACTCGCAGATTTATCTTATGTTGACGGCTTGAGTTCAATACTCGAGGCCATGCCGAAAAAGTCATTAAGAAGAGATGAAGTTCTGAGTATTTTAATAAATAGCAGATACACAACATGGGAAGATCTTGAAGAGGTTAGACAATTATTTGTGTTACCCCCTGATGAAACACCTGAGAATGATAATACTCCAAATATTCCAGGAAATGAAGTGATTAGATTTGTAAAAGCGCTAACACCTGAAACAAAAGTATCCATCCTAAAACATATTACGAATGGCTTACTAAAATTTCACGATCTTGACTCCTCTAAGTCCACTACTGATGCTGGCTCATTGGAGATGGAAGAATTAAAACGAAAATTACTTGGTTATCTTCAATTGTCTACCTCTCAAGAGCGACTCTCGCTAGTTGGAGCTTTTCTTTCTGGTGAGAATGGATTGTTCTCAGATAATTCGTTTGAAAAATTCGGGAAACAGCTTCTAACAGGTACTATTGAAGCAAGTATGAGATTAAAAAATCCAACAATTGATGCTACTACTTTCTCGGAAGACGAAATACAAATAGCAAGACAAGCTATAACTACTTTATTTAATGAACTTTCTCCTAAACGAAGAACTGAAGTCCTCTCAAAGTTTATTGACGGTATCGTAAAACTTAACGGAGATATTTCTAGGGAACAAATTATAAGGTTATTTATGGACTCATTTGGCCTAATCGGCGGCAAACTAGGTCAATTAGATGTTGTCATCCCACCTTCTCTAAGATCTGTCGTCAGCTATATGAAGGAAGACATTCCAACGCCTTCTAAATTGATTGTGGCAAGAGATTTAATACAAGATGGGAGAAGGGAGATTTTCGATGGACTTGGATGGTTTTTAGGAGGGGGCACAACAGCTACAGCAATACTAGCGCGAAGAAAAAACGAAGAAACTGATGACATAGTGATAAAAAGCATCCGACCAGAAGTGATGGAATATGCCGATGAGGACTTAAAAGCTACAGAAGCAGCCTTCAGGTCAGTCTTACCGTTTTTAGATAATAGAATCGATATAGATGCAATTTTTCGAGAGCTCGTGCAAATGATTGCTGAGGAGGTTGATCTAAGCTATGAGAGCTCAAATATTCGAGTAATTAATTTTTTTAGGAGAAAACATGGAAGTACTATTAAATCCCCAGAAGTCACCCATAGAGGAAAAACGCATGTAGAAATGAGCCTAGTCTCTGGGGTATCCCTCGTAAAAGTAGAGGATGTACAAAATAAAATCCGAAATGGCACCCCATTATCACCTGCCGAACAAAAACTGGCCAGTATAAATATAAAAAGCATCTATAAAAGGATTGTAGAAGACTTCTTTTTGCAAGCTTTTAAGGCTGGAGCGATACATACAGATCTTCATCAGGGAAATATTTTTATAAATCCTGAGGATGAAAGTATTCACGAGATTGATTATGGCCAAACTGCTATCGAAGATTCAAGTAATAAACGCGATGCTCTCCTGCTAATATCTTTGGGCTTAACTAGTAGTGACATAACCTTACTTGCTCAAGGACTTTCTCCATTCTCTCGTATTGCCCCTAAAGAAATCGAGGCCTATCTTACTGCAAGTAACGAACCACTCCTATCGGCTACTACCAAATTTCTATCACAAAACAAGGTCCGAGGTAGCGTAATCCGCTATATGAAAGCTATAGCAAATATACTACCTTATATACAAGAACTTGACTTCAAAACTCAACTTGAGATTACACTACCCTACCTTCAAAAACCAAAATTATGGAAAAAAATAATGAAATCCCCAAGAGGGCTAATTGCTTATTCATATAAAAACCTTCGTGACAGTAAATCAGCCTCTGTAAATTCTCTATTGTAGGAACGAAACATCTATCTCTACCCCCAGATGGAATTTATAAAACTCTAGCAAGACTGTGATTTGGATCATGTAACTAATTGCTTTTATAGGATAGAGTGGATTAATGGAA
>CAZNVI010000086.1:0-2189 GCA_964576705.1 uncultured Gammaproteobacteria bacterium
TCTCGAAATCCGCCTTCTTTTGCGAATTTTTGCTTTAAAGACTCTATTTGCCTGGAGAGAAGAAAGGTTTGCATTTGACAGAAAGTCAAAAGCATATTTGCGGCTTCCTCAGAATTATTAGGAAGTTTTGGGGTATTCGGGATATTAGCCTTTAACCAAACCGGCCGAAATTCCCTAAAAACCTTAACTCTAGAGTCATCTTTCTGCCAAATTTGTAAATTACGCTGGCGGAGGAAATCTTCAAAGTCTTCGGCGAGCTCTTTCGCAGATCCTTCAGCTGTACCAAGAAGCTTAATGTACCCTTCCAGGCTCTGCATAGTATAACCTTCAGCAATGTTTGATTTATCGGATCGACCGGCTTGCTCCATCTGCTCTTTTTGACGGTAAGAAGTAATAAATCTTTTACAAAACTCTACAACTAGATCGTAAATTACGGTAGCAAAAATATATGTGGAGAGGTATTTATATCCCGGCTCTGCCATATTCTATTTTAGAATATCACAAATCCCAATATCCCTAACCACCCTAATACCCCTACTTCTGATGCTGTGGACTTACCGGGAACCCCACTTCGCTCAAAGAGCTTCGAGGGGCAAGTCGAACTCTACTTGGTGGACCGAAGGAGACTCGAACTCCCCACCTCAGCAATGCGAATGCTGCGCTCTACCAGATGAGCTATCGGCCCGCGCTATGGCAGGCGGGTGCGAATGCAAAGTGTTGCCTGGGACGTTTTACGTCCTACCGTTCAACCATAAGCCCTTGTGGCTATTTTATAATATTTAACTGATGAAAGCGAGATATTTACTTTTTCTACCGAATGAATTCAACATCACCAAATCTTAACGTGACAATTATTGTTTTACTCTGAAGAGCAGATGAAGGCTAGGCCCTATGGATGAGAAGAAAAAGTGAATATCAGGCGATAATAATTCTATTGAAGTACATTCATGGGGTTGATTAAGGCTCCTCCTTGGGAGACTTCGAAGTGAAGATGGGGTCCGGTGGTTCTTCCTGTCATGCCGACATAACCTATGACGGTTTTTCCAGCTACTACAGCTTGGCCATTTGTGACACTTACGGTACTCATGTGCGCATAATGACTTCCCGAACCATTATCTCCATCTACATATACATTATTACCATACCCGTAGTCCCAGGTACCCAAGCTCACCTTAGATACAGTACCGTTTTGCGCTGCGACTATAGGTGTTCCGACATCAGCTGTAATATCTAATCCCATATGATACCAAGTCGCGTACTGACTTAAACCACCCCTAAGTGGCCAGGTAAATCCGCTTCCGCTAATAGTTACAGGGCCTGAAGCGATATAAATTGGCTGGCGTCTTATATAATTTGGCTGATCGGCAGGCTTAACTCCATCAGGCACTACAAGCATCTGACCTGCAACTAAGCTGAAAGTCTCAGGATTAGCAAAGTCATTAAAGGGAAAATCTACCACCTTCTGAGGTTCAGTATCATATTTTTTAGCGATAGTATATATGGTCTCACCTGTGACGACTTTATGGGAAATACCCGTAACAGGTAAGATCTTAAGCGTATCTCCTACTGTCAGACTATCTGTAGTCATGCTATTTGCCCATTTTATAGTGTCAGTCGAGATTTCGAACTTTTGGCCGATAGTGGAAAGCGTATCGCCTTTTTGGACGGTGTAAGTAATCACTTTATCTCTTGGTTTTTTAGAATCCTTAGTCTCAAAAACATCGCTTGATACCTCTATAGATTGGGCTTCATTCTCGGCTTCTACACCCAAAACGCCTGTGTCACTTGAGGCAAATATAGGATAAGTATCAGCTAAAAAGGGTCCTATGAGAACCCCTAAAAATAAAACTAACATGGTTGCGAAGTGTAGAAACGGTCTATTATATCTTCCGCGCTTAACCAGGAAAAAACGCACCAGGCGGTTTTTATACTTCTCAAAAGATATAAAAGCTGTGACGATCTTAGTCCTGAAATAGGAAAATAAGAATACTAAAAACTCCCAAAAAGTTTTACTGAGGACAAAATAACGCCCGCGCGCTTTTTGTAAAAAGACAATTTTCATGAGTAAGATCCGAGCCTAAACACAAGACAGATACCAGCTATTAAGACTATCAAATGCGACTATTAAAGTCAAATTTAGCCAGCAATCTAATAATTCCCCCACCCTGAGAAACTTTGTCCAGCAGGTA
>CAZNVI010000087.1:0-2036 GCA_964576705.1 uncultured Gammaproteobacteria bacterium
TCTCCGTCACAGCAGCAAAAATTGCTGTAAGAAATTTTTTCAGAGATAAATGGACATTTGTTGAGATCGATAGAGATAGATTGCAGCTACAATAAATCTCATTTAATCTCTATTAGTCTCTATAAATCCCTATGTTTTCCATATTCATCCAGAATTATTTTTGCTAATTGGGCAATAGTTTGTTTAGTTTCGGTTTCTTTATTACCTATATCAGAAGTCAGTACTCCTAAGAAAAAGACAACCCCGTCCTTTTGGATGATACCAACATCATGCATGCCGCCTACGGTATCTCCGGTTTTATGATAAACATTAACACTGTCAGGTAATAGTGCCGATAATCTATCCTCTATGTCTGTGTCGATCATAAAACCGAAAAGCTCTTGCGTTTTAGCGGTATTAGTAATCTCTCTTTTATAAATTTTTTTATATAAAAGATACATATCATATGCAGAAGTTTTATTATCTTCCATATCGGTTTGTGTAAGTCCCCAACCGTTAATAGTTTTTTGGATAAGAGGTGTCCCGATTCGATTCCCCAAGATATGCGCTGCTGTATTGTCTGATTGTTGAATTGCCAGCTTCGCAAGTGTCTTTAGAGAATAAACACTCCCGGGTTTTTTATACCTTAAAGTTCCCGTACCATAATCCTGGATGTCTGCTTCTTGCAGTGTAATTTGCTCATCGAGCTCAATTTTGCCCTGGTTCTCTAGAAAATATAATACTGCGACAATTGGGATTTTATTCACCGAAGCTGCGATGAACATTTCTTTATGATTGATTCCAAATTCATGAGGATTGTTAAAATCAGCAAAATATATTCCGTAGTTACCAGTTGATGGCTTGATCTGGTTTTCGGCTTTAAATTTTAAGTTTTTTGTAAAGCTGTCGAGCTCTTCTTTTTCTGTTGAAAAAATATGGAACTTTGGCAAGGCCGTAAGGTTGCGTCCGATAAGGAGAATGATGATGGTATAAATGATGACAGTAAAAAACTTACGCATATAAGGTTATTTTCCATTGATTTTCAATCGGAACATTTTATAATTTATAGATTGAATGGTAAATGTCCGCCAGAGGCGGATCCGCCTTTGGAGGAGAACCTAGAAAATGGAAAATTTAAAGTAATATCATATATTACTTTCCATCCTTGGTCTATATTGCAACGCTTCTGCTATATGACTTACCGTAATATTTTCTGAGGTTTCCAGATCTGCTATGGTTCTCGCCAATTTTATGACTCTGTGATAAGACCTTCCGGAGAGGTGAAGTTTTATTACAGCTTGCTTGAGTAAATCCCGGCAGTCATCTGTGAGTCTGCAGTATTCTTTAATAGTTTTATTCGTAAGATCTGCATTGCAAAGAATCTTTGTTTTTATATAGCGTTTTGTTTGTATATCGCGTGCCTTTTGTACACGCCTTTGAATATCCTTAGAAGACTCATGGAGAATAGTGTCGTCTGCGGTTAGTTTTTCCACCTTGATGGCTGGTACATTAATGTGGATATCTATTCGATCTAGTAGCGGACCTGAAACCTTCTTATGATAACGGCTAATCTGGGCGGGATTACATATACAAGTGTGAGTATTATCCCCAAGATATCCACACGGACAGGGGTTTTGTGCAGCGATTAGCATACGCTTTGCCGGGAAAGTCGTTTTGCCATTTGCGCGTGATATAGAGACGATCCCGTCTTCTATGGGTTGGCGAAGACCTTCTAGTATGTGTCTTGGGAACTCAGGAAATTCATCTAAGAATAATACTCCTCTATGAGCGAGAGTTATTTCTCCGGGTCTCGGGTATGAAGAGCCACCGATTAGCCCTGCCAAAGAAATCGTATGATGCGGGGAGCGGAAGGGGCGTTTGTTCATGAGGGATTTTCGATCCAATAAATTCGAGATACTGTAAATTTTTGTGACCTCAAGAGTTTCTTCGAATGTAAGTCTGGGGAGAATTGAAGGAAGGGTTCTTGCGAGTAGAGTCTTGCCTGATCCCGGAGGGCCTTTAAGAATCACATTATGTCCTCCTGCTGCTGCTATTTC
>CAZNVI010000088.1:0-1963 GCA_964576705.1 uncultured Gammaproteobacteria bacterium
TAATTACTTCAGGGTTTCTTTCGATTCTTAACCCCGCAACTGAACAAAAAGCGTGGATTTTAGGGTAGGCACTGCCTGCTGTAAGCCAGATGTTTGGGTTATGGGATGCCGCATCAGCGACAATACGCATCCAATCATAGCCTTGCCTTGCAGCTACAGTATAAAGCCGTTCACCGTCCACTAAGCAACATGTTACAATCCTGCCTTCCGCATCCCGTTCAAAGATTATAGAGTTTGCACCGTTTGATCTAGCCTTTCCATCGTCGTAATTTTTTCCGTACGATCTTCTTATAAGTTCATAAACATGTTGAGTATCTTCAGGTGTAAGATCAGAAAGTGGCATAGAAGTATATCCAAGTCCTGTTTTTAATTTTTGTTTTTTTCGCTCAAAACCATCTAACACTACTACGTCAGCTCCAAGTATTCTATATACCGCCTCAGAGTTTAGTTGGCCACACAGATCAGCTAACCTGTATTTAAATGCAGGACCTAATTCGTAGAATTCCCTCAACTGCCCAGTACCTGCTTTTATTATAGCTGCGGTTTCTTCATCAATTTCAATGTCAGGTAAACGTGCTATTTGCTTCAATGCGTTCGTTATTATAGTAGGGTCATTACGGGCTTTTTCAGGGGAGGCAAACCTGAGTCTCTTCAATCTGATATTCTCAACTGTGTCGGGGTTAATAATTCGGCCTGAATGGATATCGTACATACAACAGCTGAAGTTAAGATCCCCATTACCAATTATCGATTCTATGGTACTGCCTACTGGAATGGATGCTAAATGTATATCTACACCTCCGAACACGAACCCAACCACACCAGGTTGTTCGCTTATGTAGTATTGACCTTCGGATGTATTATAGTCGGCTGCTCTAGTGAATCCTTGTTCTTCTAAAATGTGGACCATATCGTCCGTACCCATCTCAATTTTAAAATCCAAGTCGTTCATGTATCGCTTTTTCCAAATCATGTCTCGTAGTGCTCCTCCGACTAAGTATAGTCGGTTGTCTGTAAACATTTCCCGAACTTTTCCTACCTGTCTGTTTGTGTGCAAATCCTGTTCTAAAGCGTATACCTCATAATCTCTGTACATTTGTGGTTCAACATTTATGTATTTGTCTATTCCGTAGTTTGCAATCATTGCAAGGATCGCATCACGAACTTCAATTTCCTGAATAGTTAGTATTTGAAAATAATCATCACTTAAATTAGGGCTGGTTCTTAATAACGGGGCTTGTCTTTTGATTGCCTGAAGTGTTTCTTCTTCAATTTTAAACCCCAGCTCTGCTGCAAATCGAAATGCTCGTAAGATTCTTGTTGGGTCCTCAATTAGCTTACTATCAGGCTCGATCATTCTTATCTGACTAGCTTGTAAATCCCCAAGTGCTTCAAAAAAATCTAAGACCTCTCCTTCTTTAGTCATTGCAAGATTTGATATAGTAATATCGTTTCGCCTTAACCTCTCCTCAATTTTTTTGCTCCATGTAAAGTCATACGTGCCTTGCCCAATTCTTAAACGAAGTGTTTGAACTTCATCCCATCTCCCTACTACTAAGTCAGGGTGTCTCTGCACTAACTGGTCAGGATCGAAATCTCCGATAAAGTCATAGTCTGGTAAGGTGGTTTCAGTCTCGAGTATAAGGTTTCTCACAGCACCGCCGTATAGCAATAAATCGCGACTGCCAGTAACGAATTCGGCAACAGCAAAGCTGTGTCTAATTTGTTCAGGGACTCCTACTAACTGTAGAGATTCCCCGTGTCTAAGTTCATGATCAAGTACTGTTTTATGAGTCATGTAATAAGTTTAGCTTTTTTTAGCCTAGGCTTGAAGAAGCTTTGTGTAAATTTGGCCATTTTAAGTACTTAAAAAGTATTGAATCGCAATATTCGAGCAGGGTATTTACTTTGTTTGAGAGGTGAATTGTTAGTATATTGGTGTTATTATGTGATTAATGTCCGC
>CAZNVI010000089.1:0-1939 GCA_964576705.1 uncultured Gammaproteobacteria bacterium
TCGGACAAGAATCACCTTCGCTTACCTTAGCTATCTCTAGATTTACACAGAATTCGCAAGAGGTACAGTAGAGAATGTCATCTTCGCCAGCTGATGTAAGTACCATAAATTCATAAGAGATTTTTTCAGAAAAACTTCCACCACTAGCTTCTGTCACTTTCGCGACCAAACCCATACGTGCATAAATCTTTAGATACGCACTCTTTACTGTTTCATAGAATTTATCAAAATCTTCTTGATTCTCATGAAAACTATACATGTCTTTCATAAGGAATTCCCGTCCTCTTAGGATTCCTGATTTCGCACGCAGTTCATCTCTGAACTTCCAATGGATTTGATATACGTTCTGAGGAAGATCTTTATATGTCTGAATTCTTTTCATAACAAGTGGCGTTACTACTTCTTCTTCAGACTGTCCGAGTGCATATTCTTTCCCGGTTCTACTTTCTAACTCAAATAAAACATCAAGTTTTTTCCACTGACCAGTGGTTTCCCAGATAGCTTTCGGATGAAGTATGGGCATCAACACCTCCTGACCGCCTATCTCGTCCATTTCTTCTCTTACTATTTCTTCTATTCTTCTAAGCACTCTTAACCCTAAAGGCAAATATGTATAAACCCCTGCCATTAATTGTTCTACAAATCCTGCTTGGGTTAATAGCTTATGGTTTATAGTTTCCGCATCTTTCGGAGGTTGTCTTAGAGTCTTTGAAAAAAGGTTTGAATACCGCATATTAGAATGCTTGGAGTATATCTTTAAACGTAACGAGCACGATTAACCCGAGTAAAACTATCATCCCTGCTGTATGAATAGCAGCTTCAAGCTTCGGTGATACTTTCTTTTTCGTAACTCCTTCTGCGAGAATAAAAAATAATCTTCCGCCATCCAGTGCCGGTATAGGTAAAATATTAAATACAGCAAGTGAAATAGATAAAAGTCCTGCCAAATTCAAGAAAGATAAGAATCTCTCCTTCATGTCGGTAATTTTATTTAATTCTGAACCCAAACGAACTATACCTACAGGCCCGGATACGCCTACACTTAAAGGCTTAGCGTCTTTTTCTTCTATAGCTTTTATAACTAAAGTTTTCATAACATCGAAATTATAAGACATCAAATTTAAAGGATGTGTAACGCCGGATAACACTTTCTGTGGAAGGGTCTCATAATTAAGCACAGTTGTTTCAAGCATACTGAAATTGATACCAAGCGCTCCTTCACCTTTAGGCGGATTAGATCTCGGAACTACTGTGATAGTTTCTTTCTCTTTTCTACCAACCTGATTTTCAATTAGAAGCTTTACTTCTTTTTCCTGATTTTTCTTAATAACTGCTATAAATTCTTCTGAGCTTTCAGGTTTTTTACCGTTAACTGCAGTAATTGCAGCACAATAATTCTGATCGCAATTTTTAAGCCCTGCCGAAGATGCCGGAGAATTATCGCTGACAGAATTTACTATAATTGTATTAAGCTTATTAGTTTGGTTGACTGCGAAAAACTTATGATCATTTAAGAGTGGCAATTCTACAGTAAAGTTCGAGAGTGATAAGAAAATATAATAAATAACAAATGCCAAAGCAGCATTCATAAGCACACCTGCTATTACTACAAAAGCCCGCTGACTTACGGGTCTTGCAAAAAACGCCCGCTTCAAATCTTCCTCGCCCTCTGTTTTTTCCCCGCTACTTTTTGCTGTGATTCTCCCTCCGCCTGCTTCATCTTCACCATATAATTTAACGAATCCTCCGATAGGAAGCCAATTTAATGAATACACAGTCTCACCAAATTTCTTACTCCATGCGATAGGCGGAAAACCGAAGCCGAACTCTTCGACCTTAATACCTAATTTTTTTGCTACTATGAAGTGACCGAATTCATGTATCAGAACGAGGATACTTAAAATAAAAAGGGTGATAAATAAACCAACGGCGAAAGTAA
>CAZNVI010000090.1:0-1936 GCA_964576705.1 uncultured Gammaproteobacteria bacterium
ATAGTACCTGAATAAAAATACAGGCAAAACTTGATAGTTTATATAAAATTATGTCAGAATCTGCTCGACCAAATATACCTGAGATAACTGGAGAAGTTGAAGGTAAAAGTGAAAGAATTTATACTCGTGAAGAAGTTATAAAAGCCCATAAAGAAGGGTTATCTCTCATGGCTGCTGCTGCCGGTAGAAATGAGCTAAGGTCGGATCAGTTAGTAGATTTTGACATCTCAAGTTATGGCTTTAAGAACGCTTACAAGGATAAATTCGGTAAGGCTAAAAAAAGTGGGGAGTATGGAAAAGTAGACGTAGTAATTAATGGAAATTTAGAAAAAAATAGGCAATTTACATATAAAGAAGGACCGGCAGTCGAAGGAATTATTAACTTCTTAGGCGAACAGATAGCTAAAACAGATGTTGATGATCTCGAAGAACGGCAAAGACTTCAAGAGCTCCAAAGAACCTTATTGGATAATAGTAGATTGCATGATTTTATTCATATAGGAAAATCATTTGATCATAAGGTGGGTAGAGTATTAGCGGAAGCTCAATTTATTTCAGAGGATGAAAGAAGAGATAAGGGTAATGATACAGATAACTACTATGCTGCAGATGATGCTTTAAGACGAAGACGGGAGTTGGTACTTCCTTCAGCTAGAAGAAGTAATAAGCCAACGACAGCGGCAAATGGAGCAGCAGGTACTACGTCTCCAGCGCCTGTAAGTGCTGACGGTAAATCTGATGGTCCGGCAGCACCTGTAAAATCTACCTCTACTACTGAATATTCACCCCCTGCTCCTGTGAGAGCAATCAAAGCAAGCGAACCTTTCGGAAAACCCCCTGCACCGGATGCTTCAACTTTAGAAGGTAAGAAAGCAGCAGATACTGCTGACTTGCCTCCATCACCTGCGGGTAAAAACGCAGAAACTAAGCTTACAGCTGATGAAGTAGCTCCGATTAAGTCAGAGAATCTAGAGGAAGACAATGACTTGCCGCCTGGGGTAACTCCTGGTGAAGAAATTCAGGCTGAAAAAATTGCCATAGGAATTGGTAATGCGCAGAGAAATTATGAGTTCCAGGCTAGAAAAAAAGCGACAGAAGCTGTAAATGAACAACTTCGATCAAAAAATTGGTTCAGAAAAATTTGGACCAGATTAGCGGAAGTATATTTGACAGAGAAGTATACCCAGCGTTTGCTTAAGGCTATGAAAGATAGTGGCAACGTGAATGTAGATTTCGATCCTATAGCAAATGGTTTAAGAAATGCGGACAGTGCAAATTTTCAAAGAGGTGAAGCGGAAGCCGAAGCCAAAGCAGCATTAGAACATGCGTCATCAGGTGAAACTATAGAGGGTGAAGTAGTTCGTAAAATATCTAGAACTACACATCCCGAGCTTTATGATGCATTTATGGCAGATATACTTAAGCCTGCATATGAAGGTGTGATAGGAGATGAAAAAGAACTGCGGAAGAAACTTGGAGAATTCGTAAAGAAAAATACCGCATCCACTGTAGATCCGAAAATACGAGATCCGCTTATGGAGGTATTCGGTAGCGACGAGAGGCAATTGGCGAAAGTAGCAGAATTCTTCGCCACTGATGTAATTGAAACCGTCGGAAAGCTTAAAGAAACTAATAAAGCATTAAGCGAGATGGATGATTTGATTGAGATAGAGCTGAGCAACGTCAGGTGGGGGGCTGAAACTCAAGCGAACTACAAATGGCATGATAAGGTTATAAACTGGAGTAAAAAGAACGCAGTAGGAGGAGTATTGCTTAATCCACTGCTCGCAGGCGCACTTACATCTGCTGGATTAGCTAGCATAGTTGCCGCAAGAGGTTTGGCGCGAAAAGGTGCTAATTTAATAGCACCAGTTATAGGCGGTGCAGCCGTAGGCGCGTTCTTTAGCGCATTAAGAAGAAATACAGAGCTTAAGAC
>CAZNVI010000091.1:0-1669 GCA_964576705.1 uncultured Gammaproteobacteria bacterium
TCCGGTATCACGACCCCAGTCAAGACTCCTTCCCATAAAACGTGCCCAGCCGCTACCGAATACAGCGACAGGTACATTACTGTAAACATTATTTTCAGAATTAAAATATACTTTATTTTTATTCATCAGTAATGTGTCAAATGAATTAGTTTTCCCGGCACAACTAGGGTATGACGCCGGACAGAAGTACGATCCGTTAATCCCAGCATATGCCCCTGATCTTGATGCATAATCAGCTAGCGATAGAACAGGACAGTTATCTGTGCATGTATTATCAGACGCTGTGTCTATTATAACTTTCGTAGAATTAAGATCAGCTGATACTATATCCATTAAGAAATTTCCGATTTCTGTAGATACCTGTTGGCGTTGATAGCCACTAGATGGCGGAGCATTATTTACAGCCACATTCTTCGGTATGGTAAATTCAGTAGCTTTTTTCGTAATTGACTCATTTTCCTTCTTGATGCCTGTGTTTATTTCAGAAAGTACAGCTTCGGCTGAGGAATAGTTTTTGTCTGAAAGAAACGTTAAAGATTCGGATATCAATTCATCAAGTTTATCAGTATTGCCGCCGGCATCTTTTAGCTTCAGCAAGCTTTCATATGTTTGTACTGTCTTTTTATAAGTGTCATAGATATGTTTTATTTCTTCTTCTTGTTTCTGATTTTTCACAAATTGGTCTTCTGATGTGATCGTTTTTAGCTGGTTATTAAGATCGTTAATTTTTGTTAGTAATTTTTTTTCAGATTCTGACAGCATAAAAATTCTTTGCTTAGATTCTGATGTCTGTAAAAATTGAATTATAGTAAGACCAATTGTTAAAAAGAGAATTAAGATAAATCCACTGTAAATGATCTTTCTATGTTTTTTGATTATCTCTTTTAGCGTCATATATTTAATACTAGTGAATCTTCATAAAAAACAAAAGTATGACCTAGTGAGTTGATATCTATGCAATTACAGCTTATAATCGTGAACTACTGGAAGTAAGTCTATGGAAAGAAGATATGGAAGACAGCCTGCTGAGCCAGATCGTGGCACAACGCAGGGAGATACGGAAGACTCTGTGCTATTCGAAGAAGGAAATCCCCCATCTGACTTTATTGCCGGAAGTAGCGCTAATTCTGGCCTCTTAGACCTTGATTCAGATGAAGTAGAAGACGGATTGTCCAATGACGGAGGCAAAGGTACAGGATATGACGATTTCGACGAAGTAAGTTATTATTTGCAGGAAATAGGAAAAACACCTTTATTAACAGATAAAGAGGAGATTAAGCTGGCGAAGCAGATTAAGCGAGGAGATTATGCCAGGAAACGTTTGGAAGATGAATTTGTACATTATTTGTCAGAAGAGACACATGGTAAATTCGAGAAAGCAGCATTTCAGGGTATGGAGGCAAGAGATCATATGGTGAAGGCGAATCTCCGACTGGTAATTTCTATAGCTAAAAAATATAGAGGAAGGGGTGTTGATTTTTTAGATTTGATACAAGAAGGTAATCAAGGACTTATGAAGGCAGTCGATAAGTTCGATCATACTATGGGTAATAAATTTTCTACACATGCCACATGGTGGATCATGCAAGGGATAACTAGAGCAATTTTAAGTCAAGGGCGCACAATTCGACTTCCGGTCCATATTGGAGGCAGATTAGGGACGATAAGA
>CAZNVI010000092.1:0-1629 GCA_964576705.1 uncultured Gammaproteobacteria bacterium
AGGCCGATTATGAACATGTTGTTTTTAGACTTCACCACTGATCCCACGGTTTTGTCATGCCAGGCTTGTTTTTTCTCGTCTTTTATTACCGATAAATATCCAAGGCCGAAAAATATCCAGGAGAAAGAGTAGCCTATGGTTTGGCGGAAGAGAATTCTTTTGAAAGACAATTTTTTATCATCAACGGACACTACCCGAAGTCCTGTTAGAAGTTTTCCGAAGCTACCGCCAAAATAATATGTGAGGAGTACGGATGAGAATATGAATAGCGGATTTATAAGGATGATGAGCGAAAGAAGGCTCGTTGAGATAACTGCCGAAAGTGTAGACTGCTGGCTAATATAAAAAACCAATACAGCAAACAAGAAAAAACCAATGACACAATCGAGTAAGCTAGCTATAAATCGAATTTTAAAAGATGCGTAAACCATAGTAATAGAGTCAAAGAGTCATAGCGACAAAGAGTCAACGAAGAGCTTTGCAGCTCTGACTCTCTGCGCCTTTGACTCTTTAATTATTCGTATTTTCCCCTTATATTCCCATATGCAAGGGACCAGACAGTCGTTTTAAATGCTGTAAAGAAAGCGGTTCCGACCATAAAGAGAACTAATAGAGGTATCATTAATAATCCCCAGAATACTAAAAGGGGAGCACGGAACCATTCTATGCTCATGCCTAAGAATAAGCTTCCTATCCCTGATGCTCCTATAAATGCCACAGGCACAAAAAAGACTATCATAGAAAGGACGATATTTACGACACCCAGTAAAAGCGATGCCCAGAACTTTCTCTTTGCGATATTAAATCCTGTAACAAGTGCTGCCCAACCGGATTTTTTATCTACAACTACCATGCGTGGCGCCCAGATTAAAGTAAGAGTAAGCATAATGACTGCAAATAAAGAAAGGATCATAATGGGTATAGACATAAATGCAAATATTAACCAGATAGCGATATTTGAGATTAAGATTCCAATAATTACGGCTATGATAGTTAGAGTTAATAAGCCAAACATGACTAATAGCCCGATAAGCCAAGGGACTATCTGTATAAGTATTAAAGGTTTTATATACCCGAAGGCTTTTTCTGATGCGTCCCTGATATTTGCTTTACCGCCCTTTATGCATATCTCGATGTTTTCAAGCAAAGCGCCATTACTCCACGCGCTGTAAACCAGCGAAATAATTATGCTAGATAATATAAGAAACAGGATTTCTAGTGCGAGAATTCCATAGAGCCAATAAGGTACACCGGAGAATAGATGAGAGAGTATGTTTAAAGAAGGACTTGTGGTGGTGCCTAGAACTTGGCTTATGGTGTTAGGCTCTGGAGTAGGGGGATTGCTCTCAAGGAACTTCTGAAATCCCTCAAAGTCGTTATTGCTGAAATTAAAGCTATTACTAAAACTGGCCCCGCCTCCGATAGCAGCAGCGAAAATCCAAAGGACTTTATTGTTTTTTACTATATTCCAGGATTTTCGATACAGATCTTCTATGGACCAATCAGGTTTATTTTCTGTGGTCATCTGGTTATCAGTCATATCCTGTTCTAAGAATACGCCTGAGCTTACAGATTTGTCAATAGAAACCAATAAATTCCTGATTGATTTATCAGATTAAGTCCCATAGT